>JBEEGK010000084.1:0-20111 GCA_041166845.1 Acidobacteriaceae bacterium | reverse complement strand
AACGATATTGACGACTGCGCCGGCATTACGTCCATACTCGGGCTGGAAGTTCGAAATCACATGGACTTGCTCGACCGCATCAATGGGCAGAATGGTGGACGGCGTTCCGAAGACGCCCGCCTCGTTGATGGCGGGGTCGTTGCGGTAACCGTCGTTCATGTCGGTCCCGTCGAGCAGATAATTGTTCGAGCGCCCGCGTGCGCCGTTCATGGAAAACTCGCCAAACGATCCGGGGGAATCGGAAATCTGGTCCGGCGAACCGGCGACCCCAGGATTGAGGTAGATGAGCTTGGTGTAATCACGTCCATTGACCGGAAGATTTTCAACCGTTTCACTGGTGAGGACGCCTCCCAGGTCATTAGTGGTGGTTTCCACTTGAGGCAAAATGTCACCCGAAACTTCGATTCGCTCGCTTACCTGTCCCGGTTTGAGGGCCACGTCCACGCGGCGTTCGCCACCCACATCCACGGCCACGGTGTTGGTAACCGAAGTCTGGAATCCGCTTTGCGAAACCGTCACTTCATAGTTGCCGATTGGGAGCTCCGAGACGGAATAGCTGCCATCCTGACTGGTCTCGGTCGTGCGCTCTAAGCCGGTGTTGGTGTTGCGCACTGTAACTTTGGCGGCCGCAACCACAGCTCCGGAAGCGTCGGTTACTGTCCCTAAAACGGCCCCACGAAAACTCTGCGCTATAAGCGCGGCGGTACTAAGAAGAATGCAGGCGAGAATAATTCGCAGTTTCATGGGGCCTCCCACAGTGTTGCGTTCGATTCTTTCCCGAATACAGCGTAAGCCGACGGATACGCCGCTGGCTAACCTGCAATTTATTGGGAACGCGGATTGTACCGCATCCTAACAATCAAGGAAATTGGAACTCTTGATGCGGATAATTTGCTGGGGCGATACCGGATCAAATGGTTGGGCGCTTAGACCTGAACCCGGGGTTCGAAAGGCAGACGAAGCGAAGTGAAACTATTTATCCGTACCAGGGTTTGTTGTCGCTGGAGAGATGTTGTAATTTTCGTAAATATGGAGGCTGCACTTGCTCAATCTGCGCACCAAGCTTTTGGCCATTATGGTTCTGATTTCAGGGGTCCTGCTGCTTGCCGGATGTCCCCCTCGGGAACGCATATCGAGGATCAACGAATATCCGGGCCGATTCGCCGGACGTGAAGTCACTGTCGCCGGGCGAGTCACCAATTCCTACGGAGCTATGGGGACAGGCGTCTACCAACTCGATGATGGCACCGGAAAAATCTGGGTCTTTAGCGAAAGATACGGCGTCCCAGGACGCGAGGCGAGGATCGCGGTAACGGGACTTATCGAGCAAGGCTTCAACTTCGGCGGGCGCAACTTCGCGCTGGTTCTACGGGAGACTCGTCGTCCCCACTATTAATCGTCTTGATTTACAGCAACTTGCGGTGGTTAGTGCTCGCGGGCGGGGTAGCGGTCGAAGTCGGTCGTTTCCATAGCTTCCGACTCACGAACTTCGAGGCGCATCTGGCGAAGGCTTGTGGCTTCCTGCGGATCCATGCCAGCCTTGAGGTCGGTCTTTTCCAGAAAATATCGCCAACCGGCGTGTCGGTCTTCTGAATCCTGGCCGCGCTCATATTGCTGCACGGTGCTCTCAGCGTTGACTTTGCCTTTGATCACGGCGACCACGCCGCCGGATTCGTAGGTGCGAACGTTGTGGCGAATGATGGCAAACGCGGACTTCGAGTCATCCTGCATTGGGAATACCTCTTCGATTGCGCGTTTTGGGGGGATGATTTTTCGGTAACGTGCCCGCCCCTTTTTGCGGTTGCGGGCACGAAATCTAGACGAACGTCGCCAGCTTACAGAGGACGAACGTTCTCAGCTTGCCAGCCCTTTGGTCCCTTGGTGACTTCGAATTCCACACTCTGGCCTTCTTGCAAGCTGCGGAAGCCGCCTGCCTGAATCGCCGAGAAGTGCACAAATACATCTTCGCCGCTTTGACGGCTGATGAAACCATAGCCTTTAGCGTCGTTAAACCACTTTACTGTTCCTTGTTCTGCCATTTTGTTACTGTTCCTTTTTGTTCAATTTACGCTGGAATGGATCGGAGGTACTAAGGGCAGGACTAGCCGGTAAGCTGAAGCTGCTCGACAACCGATTCTGATCAAACGCACCTTAAGTGTACCAGAGTTGTCACGGGGAGTGAAGATAAATCTGTCGGAGGGAGCTACCTCGAAACTGGTCAGCGCCTTGCTAGAACGAGGATGGCTACGCCTATCGCGATGCAGTTCCATAGACTAATGGCGACAATGCGTTCAATCCGCCTAACCTTGGGTGAACGATTGGGCGTGCTCTTAGAACTTCGATAAACATCGTAAGGTCTAAGGCCGAGAGCAAGAGCCACTAAAATTCCGGTAGGAATGCGAACAGCGTTTGGAGCGTCCCACCAAATCTGTTTGTCGGTTAACAGAAAATAATATTGTCCACTTTTACCCGACATTTTTTAAGGGCTCGCTTCCCTGGGCAATTTTTACTGCGCCTGCGATACTTCGAGTAAACGCGATAGCTCCAATGTCAGCGTCTGCTTATTTTACCCGCCGGTCCATGCGACCAGCAGGTATAATCATTTCTCATCTTAGCCACGAAGACCCTTCACTTACACTGCTTGAGCCTTCGCGACCACACTTGAGGAGTGCGATGTCCAAAATTAACGGCGATAAATCCAGGTTCCACGTCGCGCGCAAAAAGAATATCCATCGCCGCATAAAAACGCGCGAAATGATCGCTGCGGCAAGCAGTCGTCAAGATGCTTCCAGTCGTAAGTCTGTGAAGGCCCGGCCCAAAGAGACTGTTGAAATTAAATAAGCGAAACTCCGTCGTCGGAATTTTAGTTTTCACCTTGCAACGGTTAAAGGAAGAACAATGAAGAAGCTTTTTGTCGGAAACATCCCCCACAGCACGTCCGAAGCGGAGTTGCGTGAGTTGTTTGAGCCACATGGCAAGATTGATCAAGTGAGCATTGTCACCGACCGCGAAACCGGACGGTCGCGCGGATTTGCATTTGTTGAAATGTCAGACTCAGCGGAAGCCGAGAAGGCGATCGCGGCCCTCAACGGCAAGGAACTCGGCGGGCGCGCTTTGAACATTAACGAAGCTCGTCCCAAGACCGAGCGCAGCGGTGGTCCCAGCGGCGGAGGACGGTTCGCAGGGGGAGGCGGTGGTCGTCCCGGAGGAGGCAGTGGTGGCGGCCGTTCTGGGGGAGGTGGACGCTCCGGCGGCGGCGGTCGTTCCAGTGGTGGCGGCGGTGGCCGCGACGATTATCAAGGACATGCTCGCCAGCCACGAGAGCCGCGCTGGTAGGCTTAACCGAAAGTAAGCTCGAAGTAGAATAAAAAATTTGCAACGTCTGCTGTTCCATTCAAACGGCGGCAACTTATGTGAGGACCCTTCCTCGGAGGTGTTGAATGGCTGGTCGAAGTCGCTCAAGTTTTACCAAACGTTTAAAAGAGCGGTCCCGTCAGGAGAAAGCCCGCGAAAAGGCAGAGAAAAAAGTGCAGAGAAAACAAGGGAAACAAGAGGGGGGAGTTGAGGATGACCTCTCGTCCATCGATTTTTCTGCCGCTCAGGACCAGTTGGCTCTTCCGAATTCCGGGATCGAAGAATAACGATCGAAGAATAACGATTGACGAATAATGATCGAGAAATAATCGTTCGAATGTAGCGGACATCCGCTCAATTTGAAGCCGCCGAACAATGGCGGCTTTACTTTTGTGCTTAGGCTCCGAGCCTTTTCCATCAGTGATTGACAAACCCTTTCGCTTTCTACACACTGGGCGGTCGAAATTTGCCAGATGCGCTTTGGCCTGCCCAGATTCGCAACAATTGAAGAGGAAAAGAATGACAAAGACTAGTCGCACAGTTTTAACGGCAACCATCTTTGGCGCGATCTTGTCAGCCGCAATTGCAACGGCCCAAGCTCCCTCCACGCCCAAGTATCCTAATTTCCCCAGTGAAACGCCGGAGAACCTCAAGACCGCAAGCGATAGTTTCGATTACGACCGGCGCGAAGTGATGGTCCCCATGCGCGACGATGTGAAGCTACACACCGTCATCCTCGTGCCCAAGGGTGCAAGTCACGCGCCGATTCTGCTTACTCGCACTCCTTACAACGCCGATGAGCTCACAAATCACATCCATAGTTCCCATCTTGGACCGAGCCTATACGGTTACGACAACGCCACTGACGTGATCGTCGAAGGCGGCTACATTCGGGTGGTTCAGGATGTCCGCGGGAAATATAATTCCGAGGGCGATTACGTTATGAACCGCCCGTTGCATGGGCCACAAAACCCCACGCCGGTGGATCATGCCACGGATACTTACGACACGATCGACTGGCTGGTGAAAAACATTCCAGAGAGCAATGGCAAAGTTGGAATTCTTGGCATCTCCTACGACGGATTCCTGCCCTTGATGGCTTTAGTGAATCCGCATCCCGCGCTGAAGGTGTCTGTGCCGATGAATCCCATGGTGGATGGTTGGATGGGCGATGACTGGTTTCACAATGGCGCCTTCCGCGAGCAAAACATGGGATACATCTACGAGCAAGCCGGAACACGTAAGAACGATGCCAAGTGGTGGTCAAGCAATTTTGACGATTACGACAATTTCTTGCAGGCAGGATCAGCGGGTGAGCTTGGGCGCAGGCATGGTCTGGAGCAGATCGGTTTCTGGCGGAAAGTTCTTGATCATCCCAGCTACGATGCTTTCTGGCGCGATCAGGCGGTGGACAAGATACTTGCATCGCAACCGCTGAAAGTTCCGGTAATGCTCGTGCATAGCCTGTGGGATCAGGAAGACATCTACGGCGCCATCGCCGTCTATAAAGCCATCAAGCCGAAAGACACGAACAATGACAAGGTATTTTTGGTGATGGGCCCGTGGCATCACGGACAGGAAATTGACGATGCAAGTACCCTCGGCCCTCTGAAATTCGGCAGCGATACCGGCGCTTACTTTCAACAAGAAGTGCTTGGGCCATTTCTCGCGCACTACCTCAAAGACGACGCGCCTAAATCCGACGTCCCCCCAGTGGTAGCGTATGAAACCGGAACGAACGTTTGGGAGCGGCTGCGCTCATGGCCTGCGGGATGCGAGAGCGGGTGCAATATCCAGACGACAAAGATGTACCTGTCGTCAGGTTTGAAGCTCAGCCAGAGCGCTCCGAAATCTGGAGACGCCACGTTCGAAGAATATGTCTCGGATCCTGCTAAGCCAGTGCCCTACCGTTCCCGCCCTGTTCAGCCCATGGGTTACGGCAACGGCCTGACGTGGTCGGAGTGGCTTGTGGACGATCAGCGCGAGGCTTCGGGACGCCCTGATGTCCTGGTATTCAGCACGGACGTTCTGAAAGCGCCGATGAAGATCAGCGGACAGCCGATTGCGAACCTGGTGGCTTCAACTAGCGGAACCGACTCCGATTGGGTAGTCAAAGTTATTGATGTATATCCGGACGAAGTCGCGGGACAGCCGAATATGGGCGGATATCAGTTAATGATTTCAGCCGATATTTTTCGTGGACGCTATCGCGAGAGTTTCGAGAACGCAAAGGCCATCACCGCCGACAAGCCGCTGCTTTATCGCTTTAGTCTGCCAACAGCAAACCATGTTTTTCTGCCCGGGCACAAAATCATGGTGCAAATTCAGTCGAGTTGGTTCCCCCTCTATGACCGCAACCCGCAGACGTTTGTCCCCAACATCTTCTTGGCCAAGCCAGCGGATTACCGAAAAGCTGTGCAACGTATTTATTACTCTCCCGGCGAGGAAAGCTATATAGAGATGCCGCTGGTGGAAGGGCGATAGGGAATTCCGCTTCGCGGGCGAGGGCGCCCGCGCCACATAAAATCCTACAGAGGCATATTCCCATGCTTCTTCGGGGGATTCTTGTCCCGTTTCGTTTGGAGCATCTCTAACGCTTGAATCAGCTTCTTGCGGGTCTCTCGTGGCTGGATGACTGCGTCCACGAATCCTCGATCCGCGGCGACATAAGGGTTGGCAAAGCGTTCCCGAAATTCTTCGATTTTTTCTTTGCGTATTTCGTCTTTGTTTTTGGCCTTATCCAACTCTCGCTTATAGACGATATCCACTGCGCCTTCGGGACCCATCACTGCAATTTCCGCTGTCGGCCAGGCGTAATTTACATCGGTTCGAATGTGCTTGGACGCCATCACGCAATAAGCACCGCCATAGGCTTTGCGAGTGATCACTGTGATTTTCGGGACGGTTGCTTCGGCAAATGCAAAGAGCAGCTTTGCGCCGTGCTTAATGATGCCGCCATATTCCTGCGTGGTGCCGGGAAGAAATCCGGGAACATCTTCGAAGACGACTAGCGGAATATTGAAGCAATCGCAGAAGCGTACGAAACGCGCGCCTTTAACAGACGCGTTGATGTCGAGCGTACCGGCCAGAAATGCCGGTTGGTTCGCCACAATTCCGACGGAGCGTCCGTTCAGGCGCGCGAATCCTACGGTGATATTTTTGGCGTAATGTTCCTGCACCTCGAAAAAATAGCCATCGTCCACGACCGCATGGATTACGTCTTTGATGTCGTATGGCTGATTCGATTGCTCGGGGACGATCTTATCCAGGGCTGTGTCGGCGCGGTCAATTGAATCGGTGCATGATTTTCTCGGCGCATCATCCAAATTGTTGGAGGGAATAAAACTCAGCAGCTCACGCACCATGGACAAGCACTCCGCGTCATCAAGAGAGAGAAAGTGCGCGACTCCGGAGGTCTCGTTGTGCGTCATCGCGCCACCAAGTTGCTCTTTGGTGACGTCTTCGTGTGTAACGGTCTTGATCACGTCAGGGCCGGTGATGAACATGTATGAAGTCTTGTCCACCATCAGGATGAAATCCGTGATCGCCGGAGAATAGACAGCGCCGCCTGCGCACGGGCCCATGATGGCTGAGATTTGTGGAATGACTCCGCTGTAAAGCGTGTTGCGCAAGAAAATATCAGCATAGCCCGCGAGCGACATCACGCCTTCCTGAATGCGAGCTCCTCCGGAGTCGTTTAATCCGATGAGCGGCGCGCCCATCTTGGCGGCCAGGTCCATGATTTTAACTATCATCCCAGCGTTCGCTTCAGAAAGCGAACCACCGAAAACCGTGAAAACAAGAGCAAAGACAAATACCAACCGGCCTTCGATCCGGCCATATCCGGTGACGAATCCGTCACCATAAATTCTCTGCTCGGCCATCCCGAAATCGTTTGACCGGTGGGTGACGAACTTGTCGGCCTCTTCGAAAGTTCCATCATCGAGCAGAAAATCGATGCGCTCGCGAGCCGACATCTTGCCTTCTTTGTGCTGCCGTTCGCGGCGCTGGGTGCCTCCGCCTTCTTCGGCGAGACGGTTGCGCTTCTTAAGTTCTGCAAGCTTTTGATCGAGGTTCATAACGGGCTGAATTATAACGGGTGCGAGTTTGAGGCTGGAGCGAGCCCCGGATGGTGGAGAAGTCTCCCAGCCTAAACCGCAACCTATGGACTATGTACTGACGTTCGTTGTGCCTCCGAACCTTCCCGCTTAGCCTTAGACAGAACCATCCATAAAGGGGATCCAATGAAATCAAATAGATGGCTGCGGGCTTTGGCCATTGGAACATTGTCGCTCTGCTCTTCTTTCGCGTTGGCACATGGCGAAGGTCATGGTAACGGCCGAGGTCACGACAAACACGACGACCAAGGCGATGAGGATAGGGGTCGCGGAGATCATCGCGACCGTGACGAGAGGGATCGTGGCGACAGAGAACGCGGCGACAAAGAACGGGGTTACGAGAAACATGGTGAGCGTGAGCACGGACGCGGACATCGGGGTTACGACGATCACGATCACCAGCTCATGCATGTCTGGTATGACGAACACAGAGGGCATCTTCCGCCCGGATTTGCTTATCGGGACCGGCTTTCCCCTGGTCTTGAGCGCCAACTGGAAATGAGAGGCACTCTGCCACCCGGTCTCAGGTCGAGGATTTATGTCGTCCCCGTGGAATTGGAGCGGGAATTGCCGCCTCCGCCGCCAGAATGCGAACACGCTGTTATCGGAGGCCATATCGTTCTACTAAACCGCAGAACGTTCCTGGTCGTGGATGTGTTTCACTTGCAGTTCTAGACTAGTAGCGAACTTCAACGTGGACTTTGGACCCACGAGCAGACCTATGTTTCGCACCGGATGACTAAGATTTTTTTGTTACCGTTAAAAATAGAAAAACTGTCATCCCGAGCGGAGCCGAGGGACCTGTTTTCCTGAGGGACCAGGTAACTTACTCCTGGCTTGCGCCAAGCGGCTGGTACTTGTAATGCTTGCCGTCCCAGAATATGACGGAGTTCATCTGGTCCGAACCGCTCTCCTCAGCAAAAATTGCCATCATGGCCTTCTTCTTTTTCTTCACCCGGAGTTTTTTCACTGTCACACGCTTGAACGGAAGATTCAGAATTATAAATTTGGCTTTCGGAGTGTCTGAGCGCCATGCTTCCGCTCCACTTCCATGAATGACCAAGAGAACTAGTCCGCGCAGCGAAGGATCTTCTGAAGCGAACTGAGAGGTAACCTTTGTGTCTCCGTAGCCATAGAAACTGTTATAGGGATCCACAACATCGAAATTATTCTCAGTCTGGTCAATCATGGGATTCTTACAGTGCGCAACAATGACCAAATCTTGAATGCTGTCGCCGTCCAGATCGGCAATCAGTGGCTGTGTACCGGGGAGCAGCGTACACGTTGAGCTGAAACGCTTCTGAATGAAGTCGTTGTCGACCGTCTCAGTTCTGCCGGCGTTCGGAGTAGCGGGCTGCTGTGCTCTCGTGGGCGGGCAGATAACAATAGCTAAAAAGATGGCGAGGAGGAGGTTGCGCATCGCTTTACTCTAATCTCCTGCTAAAGAGCAGGCTAGAGCTAGATAGGTTCCTTACATCTTGTTTCGTCTCAAGCTGGGTTAACGCTTTTTGAAGTGTTCCCAACCTTGGGGATCGAGTTTGTACCTTTTTTCCTTCAAGTCTTTCAGAACCAAGTTCTTAGCTCTAGTAATCTGACCAATTCGACTTATCGGTATTCCAGCAACTCTTTTAGGAATGCGGGCTCTTGCTGGCGCGGTAAAAAGAAGCTCATAATCCTCCCCGCCGTGCAGAGCAAACTCAAGCCCCACGCGCAATGGCGTCTTGCCCAATACTTCTCTCCAAATTATGGAAGACTCTTCGACCTCAGCTCCCACCCCACCTTCTTCGCAAATGTGAGCGAGATCGGTGGAGAGGCCGTCGCTGACATCAATCATTGCTGAGGCTTTGCCTCGGAGGCTTCTGCCTACGGCGATGCGAGGCTCGGGATAGAAGTGCGCGGGAAAATCTGCGGGGCGAAGTCTTCCGCGTTGTCCGGACAAAAGAAGGTCGAGCGCTGCCGCCGAGCCACCGAGCGTTCCGGTAACGTAGATCAAATCGCCTGGCCGCGCTCCTGAGCGGAGGATCGCACGACCCTTGGGCGCCGACCCGATCACAACGATGTCCGCCAAAATTCCTGCCGGGGATTCGGCAGTGTCGCCACCAGAGAGTGGCACCTTGTAACGCTTAGCCAGCGCAAGAAATCCTCGTAAGAACTCATCTACCCAGGACTGTGGCAACCTTTTCGGCAGAGCCAGCGACAGGAAGGCGGCAATGGGGTCACCTCCCATGGCAGCAATGTCGCTGAGTCCTCGCGTCAGACAGCGGTGTCCTACGGAGGCAGGGGGATGCCACTCTCTGCGGAAATGGACTCCCTCCAGGCTGAAATCGGTTGTAATGAGGGCTTCATGTCCGGACGGCACCCGCAAAACGGCAGAATCATCGCCAATACCAATTCTGACGGCGCCATTTTTCTTCGCCAATTTTCGAATACTGGCAAGCAACGATTTTTCTGAGATGCGCACGAGCGACAATCATATATTGGACAGTCCGCAATCTAGGCTAGCCATCCCTAAACGGTGCATTGATATCAAAAGGGGAGTCATAATTCTCGAGGTCCCAATCGGTACTGCCCGAAGATCACGGTTGAGTACCGACCCTTCGTAATGGGATTCTGAGGCCTCGGTTCGTTGACAGAGGGAATCTACTTTGTTAACGTTGCGACACTGCGACGAAAGTGTGCAGATGGCATAAGTGCTGCATTCAGTTCGGATTGCGGACGAATTGAACGAGTTCAATTCGTTCTGGACACAGGCGGAAAAAGGGTAGGGAAAAAGACAGTCCCGATGTGGGAACAGCCCTTAGGTTGACTGACAGCGAAGTTGAGCAGTTGCCCGCGAGCGACCTAGGGTAACCAGGTCTTACGTTACTGTGAAGAGGAAAATGCGTAAACGCTTTTACATACTTTTTGTGACGCGCGGAGACGACGGACAGCTGCGCAAGATTTCCGTCCCGGGACACTACCTGTACATTTTTGCGATAGGCACCCTGATTGGCGTTCTCAGTCTTACCGGCATCGCCAGTTCTTATACCCGCATGTTGCTGAAAGTGTCGCGCTTCAACGAACTCAGCACTCAAAAAGAAGAACTCAAAGCTCGATATTCGCAATTGGAGCAAGTGGCCAAAGAGCGCGACTTGCAGGTGGCATCCCTGGGATCGCTCGCGAGCGAGGTCTCCTCTCTTTATGGACTCAAGTCCGATCCCACACTGGTGACCGCATCCTCAGAAAACATTCAGCAGGAACAGGTAAGCACTTCTCTTGATCGTTTATACACTTTAAAAACTACCGCCCTGAATGGAGCGGCCAGCACTGGCATATCGCTTGGGATGACTCGCAATGTCACCACGGCGGATTGGGTGCGGGCGAATTCAGCTCCTAATCTTTGGCCCGTTGAAGGTCCGGTGACCGGATCTTTCGGGGAGCGCATTGATCCGTTCAACGGAGAGGGCGCGTTTCATAGCGGCGTGGATATCGGATCATCGTACGGTCAGGCGATTGTTGCCCCGGCCGACGGAATCGTGGAATTTGCTGACTTCATGGGTGGCTATGGAAGAGCCATCATCATAGACCACGGTCACGGCATCACCACACGTTTTGGACATCTTTCCAACTTCTCGATCATTTCCGGCCAGCATGTTCACCGCGGCGACGTTATCGGATACGTCGGACTCAGTGGCCGCAGCACTGGTCCTCACCTGCATTATGAAGTGAGAATCAACGACACTCCGGTGAATCCTTACAAATATTTGCGGGTAACGGTGGCGCACACCGGCGGGTTCGCAGCGGGAAGCTAGCTGCTACCTGGCTTTATTGGCGCAATCCCATCCAGCGCTCTGAGCATACGATCGAGTTTCCTGGGTTGTGGGGATCGTAGCGGACGGAACTCTGCACTCCCAGGCGGCATGAATGCAGATTGATGAGCTGACGTAAATAAGTCACGTCCTGAGAAGCCTCGTAAGTCACTCCGGCTACGTCGTACTGAAAAATCAACAAAGTAGAAGTTCTGTTGTTGGTGGCTGGCATCTCTTGAACGTCAATGACAGTGCCGTCGGTGATGCGTCCCACCTGGTCTAACCATTCGCGGCGCTGCCTCTCAAGTTCGTCGGGAGTTTTGGGCTTTCGACGAAGCATCGCGTAGGCCGCCAGCAAAATGCCGGAGCCTCCCAGAATCAGCATGTAGAGCCGCAGCGAGAGCATATGTGGGGTGGAAATATGGCCTCGAAAAATCGGCCCGTCCAGCAAACAGAATAAAGCCTGCGTGCCATGGATGGAAGGATTGGGAGGTTACGGAAGAGTGTCGTGCTTAGATTGACTTAGCGTTCTTTTATCGTGCCCTTGAACCTGCGCGTTCAAAGACCTTACACTTATATTGCAGTGCATATGCATTCACATGTCGCAAGCGATCAGAAGACCTCGCGGATATTGCAGATCTCGCTTTTCGTTACCGCGGGATACATCGTCCTTCTGGTAGTCGCCGGCATTCGAGCTCACTCACTGGCGCTGCTTTCCGAGGCGGGACACAATCTTTCGGATTTTGTAGCGCTGCTGCTTTCGTTGCTGGCTGTCTATTTGCAATCCCGGCCTCCGAGTTCGACCAAGACTTACGGATGGCATCGTGCTGGAGTGCTGGCGGCGCTCGTCAACTCTGCATCCCTGGTGGCGGTTTCATTCTTCATTTTCTACGAAGCATTCAATCGGATGCAGCATCCCGAGCAGGTCCGCGCAGGCGTGATGATCGAAGTGGCGGCTGCCGGAGTGGTAATGAATGGCGTCATCGCGTGGTTGCTTCACCGGTCCGCGAAAGATGTAAACATACGAAGCGCGTTTTTGCACGAGATCGGCGACACGCTCTCCACGGCGGCAGTCATTGTTGGCGGCTGGGTGATTTTGGCCACCGGACAATATTGGATTGACTCCGCACTGTCCTTCGGGATCGGCGCACTGATCCTCTGGTCGGGTTTTGGCATCGTGCGCGAGACTTTAAACATTTTGCTTGAGGGGACTCCTGCCGGTATAAAGCTCGATTCCGTCGAAGCTGCCATGCGCACGGTCGAGGGCGTGAACGATGTACACGACCTTCATGTGTGGTGCATCGGATCGCAAACACGCGCGCTCTCCTGCCATATTTCAATTGCTGATATTCCACCATCCGCTAGCGAAAAAATTCTGCGGGATGTGAAGGCACGTCTGCATGGGGAGTTTCAGATTGATCACACAACCATCCAGTTCGAACATGCAGACTGCGAAGTCGCCCACGGATGCCTTATTCCCGTCAGTGAGGAAGAGCACCAGCACAGCCACTGACGGTGTTAGGGATGCTTCGACTCTCTGATCTTTCGCGAGCGAAAGATCAGCTTCGCTCAGCATGACAGGGGTTAAGCAGGTCCCTCGACTTCGCTCGGGATGACAGGCTACTTCTGTTGCTCATAAATCCGTTTTACTCGCTCTAGCGTGTCTATCTCTTCCGGTAATTTGTCCGGCCGCAAGCGGACGATCCTCGGAAAACGCAACGCATAACCGCTGTTGTGACGATCTGAAAGCATCATGTTGTTGAAAGCTACTTCGATCACCATCGTTGGTTGAACCAGCAGTCTCATTCCCTGATCTTCCACAGTGTGTTCGAGGAACCATCGTGTCATCTCAGCGATTTCAACGTCCGTGAGTCCGGAGTAGGCCTTGCCGATATTTACTAGCCGCTCGCCGTCGCGGACTGCGAATGTGTAATCACTTAATACTTTTATTCGCTTGCCGTGTCCATATTCGGCGGCTGTGATCACCACGTCTAGCGTAGCCAACTCCCGCTTTAGCTTGAGCCACGATTTTCCGCGCCGCCCCGGAGTGTAGGTTGAGAGCGGAGCTTTTATCATCAGTCCCTCGTTGCCGCGAGCTTGGGCGGAATCGAATAGCTTGTCGAGTTCGTCCGGCGACGAGGCGCGCCATACTGGAGCCCGCAGGATTTTGGTCACCGCTGGCTCTTCCGCTGTTTCGAATCCTAAGCGGCTTTGTGGATGGCCTAGCATGGGAAGACCAGCTTTGCGAGGCGATGCCAGCAGAGCATTCAGAATCTCACCCCGCTCCATCAGCGGACGATCGAGCAGCAGCACGTCTTGCTTATAAAGCACGTCGAAAATGATGTAAGCGACTGGAACTTCGCGCAGCATTTGTTCGCTGACTTTTTTTCGGCCCAACCGCTGCTGCAGCGCAGTGAACGGGAGGGCGCGTCCATCTTCTTGCGAGTTGCTTCCTGAAGAGCTCCAGGCCACAATTTCACCGTCGAAGATTACGTCGTCGGAGAATCCTGACAGCGCTTGTGGCAGCTCGGGAAAAGATACGGTGATGTCATCGCGCGTGCGGGAAAAAATCTTGACCTTGTCGCCTGAGCAATGCGCTTGCGCGCGGATGCCGTCGTATTTGTCTTCCACCAGGGCATCCGGGAAATAACTCAGGGCCTCTTCGGCTGATTGAGCGGGACTGGCTAGCATGAATCCCAGGGGATGGAAGAGGCGCATGCGGGCTTCGGCCAGTTTTCCCGAAGCAGCGAATTTGACGGTCTCTCCAATATCGCCCAGCAGCATGTTGGCGCGTTGGACTTCGCTCAGACTCGCGCCGTAAGCTTTCGCGATCGCGTCTTCGACGAGACTTTCTTTGAGGCCTATGCGTAAGTCTCCGGTAATGATCTTGATCATGTATTTGGCTTCGAGTGGAGTGGAGCGGAGCAATAGCTCGCGAACTTCGAGGGTCTTGGCCGCGGTTCCTCTGGCCGCCGCAATTCTGCGAAATCTTTCTTGCACTTCCTGAATGCTGATGTCACGGCTCACGCTTTTCTGGGGGAGCACCTCGCCCGCGACGGACCCCAAGTCTCCATGGCGGCGATAGGTCAGGGATAAATCGGCGTCACTCTTTCCTGAGAGTTCGGCCACTATCCTCCAGAGCAGCGAACCTCCGACTTGCAGAGTGGCATCTTCCCACAATGGGAAAGGTCTGCCGGAGAGAAATATCGCTGCGGCGGCCGCTTCATCTGGCTGGCAGGACTGCAGATAAGCGGCGACCAAAGCAGTTTTCTCCAGCTTCTTAGTTGTCCCTGCGATTCTTTCGCAAGTGTCGGCCAATTTCCGCATAAAAATGGAGAAAGGTTAATAGAAACAACAGCTTACGCCTAAATGTGTGGTTTTCCAGATGTGCTACTCTAGAGCTCGCTACTTTCCTTCCCCAAGGATCATCCAACGCTTATGCGATTCTGGCGAACATTATGGCGATTTCTGGTCGCTGTGCAACTGCTTCCCGCGCTGGAAGGCGGGGAGGAGACGCTGGTGGGCGGCCAGGCGGTGTTGGAAGGCGTTATGATGCGCTCTCCGCATGCCTGGGCGATTGCCTGTCGCAAACCCTCGGGTGAAGTCTCTACCCATAGCGAACCGCTGGAACGTCTTTCCGAAAAGCGTAAGTGGATGGGCTGGCCTGTACTTCGTGGAGTTGCAACCTTGGGCCATGCCATGACGCTGGGCTTCCGGGCGCTTAGATTTTCGGCAAATGTGGCGCTCGAAGATGTCCAGGGCGGCGAGAATGGTTCGAACCCCCCGCAAAGTGCAGCTGATCCGCAAGCGGCCAAGCAAGACGTCAGCAAGAAGCTCGAGATTAGTGGATGGATGGCTACCGCCAACATCATTCTCTCCGTCGGGTTTTTTATTTTCATGTACAAGTTTCTACCGCTGGTTGCCGCCACTCAGATGAAGCGAGTAAGTCCTGTTTTCGGGCAGCAGATTGTCTTCAATCTTGTGGACGGTGTGATCCGGTTGGCACTCTTTCTCCTGTTTATCTGGGCAGTGTCGTTGATGAAAGATATTCGCCGCGTTTACCAGTACCATGGCGCCGAACATAAGACGGTGTTCGCGTTTGAAAATGGAGACTCGCTGGCGACCAGTTCAGTACAAAAGTATTCGACCTTTCATCCCCGCTGTGGAACCAGCTTTCTGATGACCGTGATGATCATTTCGATTCTGGTATACACGCTGATACCCGTGACCACGTTCTGGGCTCGGTTCGCGGTGCGCATCGCATTGCTCCCCGTAATCACTGGATTGTCGTACGAAATTATCCGATTCGCCGCCAAGCATCGCGGATCACTGTTCGCTATGATGACGGCTCCCGGCCTGTGGCTGCAGCGGATCACCACGCAACCTCCTTCAGACGATCAGGCAGATTGCGCTATTGTCGCGCTCGAGCATGCCATGTCCCTCGAGAAGCAGCACGGCGGCGAACTCGTGATTGCCTAGCGGCGCCCCCGCAAACTCTTAGTTCCTACCAATCTTTTAACGCTTACAATGATTTTGAATTGCGGACTGAAGAGCACAACCTCCAGTCAGAGGAACACCCGGCATGTTTGAACGACTTGAGCAAATTGAGACTCGTTACGAGGAGTTGACGCAGGCGCTCGCGTCGCCGGAGATCGTGAACGACTCGGCGAAATATCAGAAGACCGCTAAAGCGCATAGTGAAATTGTGCCCGTCGTGGAACTCTATCGGGAATACAAAGACTTGCGGCAGGGCATTGCAGACAGCAAAGTGATGCTTGTTGACGAAAAAGATCCCGAGATGCGGGCTTATGCCGAAGAGGAACTGAACAAGCTTCAGGCCCGGGTAGGAGTGGTGGAAGAGGAACTGAAGGTTTTGCTGCTGCCAAAGGATCCGTATGACGAAAAGAATGTGATCCTTGAAATTCGAGCGGGCACCGGTGGCGACGAAGCCACTTTGTTTGTGGCCGAGATGTTTCGCATGTATACGCGCTTTGCCGAGCTGAAAAAATGGAAGGTCGAAGTACTCTCAACTTCGGAGTCTTCAGTGGGCGGGTTGAAGGAAGTCATTGCGATCATCGAGGGGGAGCGGGTGTTTTCGCAGATGAAGTACGAAAGCGGAGTGCATCGGGTGCAGCGTGTGCCAGCTACCGAGCAGCAGGGAAGAGTTCACACTTCGGCTATAACGGTTGCGGTATTGCCGGAGGCGGAAGACGTGGACATCAAGATCGAAGCCAAAGATTTGCGGATTGACACCTTCTGCTCTTCGGGGCCGGGCGGGCAGTCGGTGAATACGACGTATTCCGCAGTACGCATCACGCACATTCCCACTAATACGGTGGTGAGCTGCCAAGATGAGAAATCGCAGATTAAGAATCGCGAAAAGGGTATGCGAGTTTTGCGCGCCCGTCTCTACGAAATCGAAATGCAGAAGCAGCAGGATGCTGTCGCCAAAGAGCGTAAAGCCCAAGTCGGCAGCGGCGATCGCAGTGAGAAAATACGTACCTACAACTTCCCGCAAAACCGAGTCACAGACCACCGCATCGGGATGAGTATTCACCAATTGCAGGAGTTGATGGATGGCAAGCTGCAGCCCCTGGTGGATGCATTGATCACGCATTATCAGGCGGAGAAGTTGAAGCACGAGACTGCTTCGGTTTGATCCATCCGCTCGACGAAGTTGCCACCGCTTTGTGTTCCAATAAAGTTGTGACCCTCCACGAAGCATTGCATTGTGCAATCGAGCGTCTTCAATCTGCGGCTGTGGGCTCTCCGCGCATGAACGCGGAATTGCTGCTGATGTTTGTACTCGATTGTGATCGCTCGTATTTATATGCGCATCCGGAGCGGGGGCTTACTCCCGAAGAATCGAGTCGTTACGACGCAGCTCTCGCCGAGCGTATCCGCGGAGTTCCTTCCCAATACATCATCGGACATCAGGAATTTTGGGGGATGGACTTTATCGTCACCCCAGCGGTATTGATTCCGCGTCCAGAAACCGAACATCTCATCGAGGCCGTGCTGCCATTAGCTCGTGGGATGGCAAATCCGCGAATTGTTGACGTTGGCACGGGCTCCGGGTGCATTGCTGTGGCGCTCGCAAAGGAATTGCCACGCGCCCAGATAGTCGCCACTGACATTTCGTCTGCTGCCTTAGAAATCGCGCGCGCAAATGCCGCGAGACATAATGTGCAGGACCGGATTAGCTTTCGAGAAGCAGATTTGCTGGAAGGGTTGCCATCTGAAGCCTTCGATTTCGTGATTTCGAATCCTCCGTATGTTGGCGAGTCGGAGGAAGAGCAAGTGCAACTCGAGGTGCGGAAGTACGAGCCGAGGAACGCGGTGTTTGCGGGGGAAACTGGATTAGAAATTATTCACCGGCTAGTCCCGGAGACCCTTAAAGTCTTGTGCCCTGGAAGATGGCTGGTTATGGAAATCAGTGGGAGCATTGTTGACGGCGTTACGGGATTGCTGAACGGATGGCACGACGTTCGAATCACGAATGACTTGCAAGGGATTCCGAGGATTGCCAGCGCCCGTAAGGGATGATGTGGCCGCTAAAGAATTTCTCGTTCGTTCCCTGCCCGACGTGTGATTTGCTGGCGGTCAAGATATTCGAGTAGTGGAATGGCGTACTTCCGGCTGACTCCAGTCAACTCTTTGAATCTGGCGACATCGAGCCCGGACGACTTGGTTTTTTCAGTTGCGATAATCTTCCGCAAATTATTTAAGGCGTCCTGATGGAAGACGAGATCGTCGGAAATCTTCGTCAGGACCTTGTCGCGCAAGAGTAGAGTGACGAGTTTTTGTGCGCGCGTCCGGTCCAATTTCAAACTGGCAAGAACATCTGGTAGTGCCGGAACTTTGAGGCCGGCGGAGCTAAACGCCTGCTCGATGATTTTCTTCGACTGTTCCTCCTCGCCTTTCATGGTCACGCCTTGTCCGGGAAGATGAACCAGGTCTCCCGCAATCTGGAGGGCTTTTTCTTTAGACATCACATCGAGTGCAAAGGCGAAGAAAGCCGGACCGAGCTTTAATTGTTCGCGCAGCGCTTCTTTGTTAATGCCCTCCACCAGCGAATTTTGCAGGTGGAACGTCTTGAGCGCGTCTTTGATGTCCAGTTTGACCTGGTCCACTTCTCTCGCATAAATGAAGAGTTCGCCGACGGCCAGAATTTTGCCCGATTGAGCCAGTGCCCGCGCGGATTTTTCGATTGCTTCTCTGCGCCATCCCGTTTCGGCGATTGCCTGCGCGAGCGAAAGACCGCGCATTTTCTGCCGTGCGATGCGCGTTTCCAAAATATTTTCAGGGTTGCCCTCCGCGAATGTTCGCAGCGCGGAGAGATAGCTTTCCCGCAAGGGTTTCTTCAATGGAGCGGCATCAAGAACTACGCCTCCCCCGATAGTTATGACCGGTGAAAACTGGCGAAGAATAAATCGGTCACCGGGCAGGAGCAAGGCCGGCTTTGTCAGACGAAGATGCGCGAACGCAGTCTCGCCTGGCCCTATCTGCTTCCGATCGCCGAACCCCACGGCAGCGATCATCTCGGAAGTGTAGGCATGAAAATGCACCCGGGCGCGGTCTTTCAATGGCTTTGCAGATGGCAGTAGTGAGAGCGAAACGTCCAGGCGCGATGTGGCAGTGAAAACATCCGCTGTCGCGAGCATGGTGCCCCGCTCGAAATCTTCGATAGGGAGGCCTGCCAGATTTAGCGCGGTACGTTCTCCGGCGCGTGCCCGATCCGCGGCTTGACCATGGACTTGAATTCCTCTGACGCGCACTTGTTTCCCGCTGGGGAAAAGTTCCAGTTGCTCTTCTTTGTGGACAACGCCCGAAATGAGCGTCCCCGTGACGACAGTCCCGAAACCTTTCATGCTGAAAACTCTGTCAATCGGAAGACGAGTCAGCGCGTCCGAATCTTTGGCGGGAATCTCAGTCGCCATTTTCGCAAGCGCCTGCTTCAAATGATCGAGGCCGGCGCCCGTCCGAGAACTTACGGGGATGATGGGCGAACCTTCAAGAAACGATCCGCTCAGGAATTCGTTCACTTCGAGTCGCAGCACTGCCAGAGTTTCTTCATCAACCAGGTCAGATTTTGTCAGCACTGTGATTCCCTGACGCAGGGAAAGTAGTCGCAAAATATCGAAGTGTTCGCGCGTTTGCGGCTTGATGGATTCATCCGCGGCAATGACCAGCAGCACCGCATCAATGCCCCCGATCCCGGCCAGCATGTTGCGCACAAAACGTTCGTGACCAGGGACGTCAACGAAGCCGAGACGCAAAGTATCACCACTTATTCCGGGCAGTTCTAGATGGGCAAATCCTATGTCAATGGTGATGCCGCGGCGTTTTTCTTCTTCCAGGCGGTCGGCGTCGATCCCCGTTAGCGCCTTGACCAGCGCGGTTTTCCCGTGATCGATATGGCCAGCCGTGCCAACAACGATGGACTTCATCGGACTCCAGTATATTCAGCCGAAACTCATCATGTGGGGACATCCGCCCCCGGCTGTCCACTCGCATCAACAGCAAAGCCTTTAACCGCCGAGTACGCAGAGGAGATTAAGAATTCGCTTCTCCGCGTTCTCCACGGTGAATAGGCCCTCTGCGAACTCTGCGGTTAAAAGCTTTAAATTTCTACGAAGAAAAGCTCTATTCATGAGTATCCCAAAAATGCGACAATAGACTTTCCCGGCATGTCCACGGCGACCCTAGCCATTACACCTGAAGTCCTGCGCGGCCACGGACTGACTGCCGAGGAATACGCCCGCATTAAATCCCTGCTGGGCGGACGCGAACCGACGCTCACCGAACTCGGGATTTTCAGCGTAATGTGGAGCGAGCACTGCTCGTACAA
>JBEEGK010000083.1:0-6221 GCA_041166845.1 Acidobacteriaceae bacterium | reverse complement strand
TCTCGCTGCTGAGACGAAGAGCTTGATGCAAAGTGCCGTCTCCGAAGTCGTTCCTTTCACCATTGAGACGGCGGACCGTTACGCTCAGATTCGAGGGCCGTTAGGCCTCGCGGCAGCCGATGCTATTCACCTGGCTTCCGCCGCACAAGCCCACGCTGACCTCTTCTTGACCAACGATAAACGTCTCGACGGAAAGTTCGTGCCGGGAATTCAGTTCATCGCGGCGCTGGATACTCCGCTATTCTGATGGGACTCCCGGACGCCCCCACACTTTTTTTGCGCAGCGAAGTAAAGAGTGGAAATAAGCCCTCCGGTTGGACGCCGACGGATTATTGTCCGTGCGGACGGTTAAAGAAATCACCAGAGGCAGACATTTTCCTTGCAAGGATGGGACGCCTTGGCTATCACGGCAAAGCCTGGTGGAGCATCTCGGTGAGAGCGGGGATAAAAGGGGCGATCACGGTCATATGGTTTGCAGCCGCTCCGACAAAGTCAAAATATCTCTGAACGAAGTCTGGGCTATTCTGAGCCTGTTCGAGTGATGATAACCGTTCAAGAATTTCTTTCTGACGATCGTCGGAGACTCGAGAGTTTATCTCTGCCTTCATTGCCGTAAAAATTTCTTCCTTCGAGGTTGAAATAACATTTATCGAATTGTCCGTACTATTCACATTGAGACGAGCACCCTCGCCGGTCACATGGTAAACGTTCGTAACGCGCGTCTGACTGTCATCACCTTTCTTCGGCATTAGCCTCCTTCGTTCGACTTGAACCCTAAGCAAATTCATAGAGACCAAGCTTTCAGTGTCAACCATCTGCGAGTAAGCTTGATGCAAATTAGCCGGTGCGTTCTCGGTCATCACGGGCAGCACTCGCCCAGCTTGCTGCGCCAAAAGCCCCCGGAGATCCATGAGATTATTAATCAGGTTATTGATTAGCTGATCGTCCAGCTGAACACCGTACAGTTCATAACCTTCCAAGAAAGCATCGAGTTTCGCTTGAATCATCTTTTTAATACGTGCGCCATGAATCTTCGCGATCGCTTGAACGGTGAAACCCGATACAAGGATCCCGCGGGCTGCCGTCTGCCCCCGCACTTGAGCTATTTGCTCTTGTGATTCTTTAAGAAGAGTTTCGGTCGCCGCATTGAAGGCTGCATTCGCAAATTGCTCAGCTTTGCCGACTGATTCCTTTATGTCCACCCACCCATTATAAGGTTTTGACAGTCTCTCATTGAGGCTCGGAGTTCTGGCGCGACTGCCTCACACTTATAGCGCAGTTTGCCGAAGGGGGAGTCAAACCTCCGCTTAGATCCCAAGGAGTATGGTTACTCCGTCCAAAGAAGGAAGATTGAAGAAGACTTATTGGTGGAGGCGGCGGGAGTCGAACCCGCGTCCGAAAATGTTACTGGTCAAGAGACTACATGCTTATTCGCGTTCATGCCCTGGGCATTACCCCAGGACGTTCGCGGCCCACGCTCAGAACGGACAAGAAACGCTAGCCGCTAGCCTGAAATCTTAACCTCCCTGCCCAGACGTAGCAGAGAAGAGCAGCCCTCTGTGTGACGCTCGCTCACCGCCCAAGGGCGAAGCGGTGGAAAGCGGCTGCCTAATTAATTAGGCTGCGTATGCCATTTGTTGATTGGCAATTATCATTTTGCACACGATCACGGGTGCGTGCACCCCGGCATGCCTCTTGGCCGCAAGCATCTCCGTCGAAGCCGTGACGCCCCCACTGGTGGGATTTGGCCTATAAAGAACTGCTTCCAGACTAAGTTGCGTCGGACGGGAAGTCAATGTATTGGATGAGAGCTGCTATCTGTTAGTTCCAAACTGCTGTCGGAAGGATTACGTACTTATACGGTCATTGAATTTTCAAAGGGGCCGACACGCTTCCCATTCGTCCCGTCAGGCGGTCTCGTACCACGAAGCGCACGGTATACTCGCCCGAAGCAAGAGTCAGAAACCCCTGGAAGCCCAGACCTTTCTGCCTCAGCATTTCAACATTTTCCGCTTTCAAATGGTCGTCTATGACCTGGCTGGTCAAAGCGGCGGAGGTTCCCGTCGAAGTGAGTGCTGTTGCCGCAATATCAACTAGCAGATGGTTCCCGTCATTACCGTTGACGTCTGCTGAATTCGGTCCCAAGTAAATCGCGAAGACTGCCTTCTTCTTGCCTTGCTCCGCGGGCGCCAAGTTCATCCATTGCGCGGTGATTGGAAGAGCTGTGTAATCCATTGGGGATCCTAGAGCAGTTTGCATCTCACTTTGTGCAGCTTTCACGGGATCAGTCGCAGGTTCAGTCAAAAAGAAACCATTCTTAGCTCGCACTTCAGCTCCCGGATGGTTTACCTTCACGCCCAGTTTGTGCCAGCCTGGCTTCCTATTCTGGCGATCCAGATAGTAGCTCAGCAAATAATAGTGGGAGTTGTCCTCCACCGCTTGTTTGAAGGCACCCTTAAAATCGTTTGAGTTATAGAAGGCGCTTCCACCGGTCTCCCTTGCGAACGTACGACAGGTATTAAGAATCTCGGCGTCGAACCATCGCTCATTAGGCGGAAAGTTTTGCCATGGATCCCTAAACCGATTGCGGGCCGCAAGGAAGCCCATATTGTTCAACCCTCTGATATCTACTGGATAGACCGCTATCTGAGCCTGATTTAACTCTTGCCATGTTTTCTCGTATAGTGGCAGTACTGTTTGTAATGTATCAACACGAGTTCTGGTTCTGCCCCGCCTTACCATCCCAGGACTTACGGAAAAGGGGAATCCGGAACTTACCCAAATGAGGGCTTTTCGTCCGGGTAAGCCTCCGTATGCGCGAGCAATGGCTTGGAGATTCTCCATTGTCAGCGTAATCGCATAACGCGTCTCAAACGCTTCTAGCCCACCTTGCAATTCGTCCTGCTTGCCCTGAGTGAAATCCGCGAACATGTCGGAAGAGCCAGGGTTGTCGCTTGTACTGCTGCCATCTGGATTGGCCCCGGAGGAATGAGTCTGCGTCTGCGGCGTTCTCCCATTCACTCTTTTCAACGCGGCAGCCAGCAGCGAAGGGTCAGCGGTAAAGTCGCGCACCACCTTCGTTCCCTTCGGCAAAAGTTCCAGCAGGGCAGTTAGTTGGCCGTGGTCCTCTGATTCTTTTAGAAAATCCAGCAGCGCCTGCCGCGCTTTCGCTTGCTCTAGGAAGGGAGTGTTTATGAGATCCAAAACGAAAATCGTTAATTGACGGGGCGCGACATTTCCGGGCAGCAGGTTGCTGAATAGATTCTTCTGATACGAAGCAGTGCTTGGGAGGACGTCCGAAGAGCGTTGAACCTCTTCAAGGATAGCAATCTTTTGTTCCTTGCCGTCTTGGAGCACGCTAAAGTCGTCTTTGCCAAGCCCCTGGATATGCTTTCCCGATTTATCGGTTAAAACCACAGGCACCGTGACCAGATCAGTAGTCGTGGTGAACCTGACAGTCGGCTCGGCAGCTTGCCCGTAAAGTGCCACCGCACCATACCAGACAATAGCCACGGCGAGGCAGAACCTGAACTTCAGTGGAAGTGGCATCGCATGCCCTCCGGGATGCGACACTCTACAACTTTTCAGAAGGGAAGCAAAGAATCAAGCGGGATACTCTCAAACCAAAGTACCGCTGAAGTTACTTGCAGACGAGAATAAGGGCACGACTGAGAGTCCTGCCCTTTCCACATCCCGCGCGAATCCCTTGATGCGGTGGGATTTCGAGCTTTTACTTGTCTTTGGCGACGCTGCTGTGTGATGCGACTTGCTTCCACTGTCCATTCTGGCGTACGAACGTGTCGGTGGTGAGAACAGTCTTGACGCGATGTTCGCCGCGGACCATCCCATCATAAGTGTCTGTGTAGGTCGCAATTGCTGTGTCGCCATACGTCCGGACCTTCAGGTCGCTGATTTGGTCGCTGTTCATTTTGTTGTTGGCGCTGTCTTTCGCGTCCGCCAGCATGGACTCCTTCGTCGTCCATATGCCGCCGCTAAAACCGCCTGTCCAATCGTCAGCGAAATTCTTTTGCACGAACGATGTATCCCCGGCGAGGGTAGCCTTAGACTCATCATTTTCCAACTGGGTGATGGCCGCGACCGCGGACTCATTCGACTCTTTCTTCATTCCCGCACTCGCATTCACAGCCGCGAGCAACACAACTGAAGCGATAACTGTCAGCATGAATTTCTTCATTGAGTTCTGAACCTTTCGTTTTCTTGGATAACTAAGGCGGGAAACCTTCAGACGCGCTGGCTTAGCTCAACGCATGCAAAAGAGCGGAGGGACGGATTCGCTCGTCGCAAAGGTAGTCCTGCGGAGGGAGGATGTCAAACCAGGGTGGAGGTGAAGCCGGAACCGGATACGGGGGCCCCACTCATGCGCGTTCTTTGCGGATGAGTGGGATTCCTTGTGATAATCAGGCAGAAACCTACTTCAGAATAATTTCCTGCAGCAGTTCCGAGCTGATGACCTCCCGAATTTCGGCGCGCTTCTCCGTGAGTTGCTGGGCTGGCTGTTTGCCGCCTAGCACTTTATCGCGCATCATCTCGCCCTTTGCGGTCAGGCCGTCCATGGCGGCATAGTTTTTGTATTGGATCGCGAGACAGATGTCCCAATCTTCCGGACTGTTTCTTGTTTCCTTCAGGAAGACTTTGTAATCCATGATGACTCCCTGACGTTTTTCCTCCTCCAGAATAGGTTTGCTGGATTGGCGGAGGCTGGTCAGATAGGCGTCCATGGCGGTGGGCTTGACTCGAATCAGCGAGACGCGCCAGACGGGGCCTTCGGTGTAATGCTCTTGCGCGACGACTGCGGGAGCGAGCAACAACAGAAAAGCTGCGAGACGAAAAATCGATTTCATCGTTGTTTCACCTCAATTGTTATTTGTTGGAACGGCGAAGAGCATAACACGCATTCTGTGGGCTTGGGGCCAGTGAAAAGAGGGTTCGGCTCCCTGAAATAGCCCTTTCTGTCAGGTTTGTCCTAACTTCGCCTCGAGGCGTTTCTTTGCTTCCGGCCACTCGCTATCCAGAATGCTGAAATAAACGGTGTCGCGGACGCGGCCTGTCCATGTAATTAAGTGTTTTCTCAGAGTTCCTTCTTCTTTCGCGCCGATGCGCAAAATGGCGTTCCGCGATTTCTGGTTAAGGGCATCGGTCTTCAGTTCGACTCGGATGCATCCCCACTGCTCGAACGCATGCCGAAGCATCAGGTACTTTGCCTCGGTATTAATTGCGGTGCGTTGCCAGGGAGCCGCGATCCACGTCGAACCAATCTCGGCCCGGCGATTCGCGCGATCAATGTTCATGAAGCGGGTGCTGCCGATGACTTTGGCCGAGGTTCGCTCGACGGTGACGAATGGCACGGACTCTCCGCGTTCTTGTTCGGCCAGAGCTTTATTGACCGCGGCGCGTGTGTCGTCGAGCGATTTCATGGAATAGGGAATCCAGCGAAAGATATCTTCCGCATCGCTCTTCGCGACATCCCATAACGCTGGCGCTTGCTCGATAGCCAGTGGCTTCAGGTGGACGAACCGTCCCTCCAGGCTCAACGGCTCGATATTTATCGCTTTGCTTTCTGGCGCGTCTAAATTGTTGTTGGGCGGCATGCTGATGTCCCTAATTGTTTACCAGTCCGTTCGGCTTAGGCCAATCTTTGCATCTCCTGCTCGTTTCGGACATCTCATTCTCCTACGTCAAGAGAGGCCGACTGTACAATGGCTTAGCTAGTAAATGCGGTCTGGCACTATGAACCAACCCCAGGAGAGTTGCCGGTGAAGTCGCAGTGTTTACCGTTTAACCAAGTTCCGCACAGCACGCGACTATTCAATGACTTCATTGCTTATTCTCCAAAAGTTCAGCAGTTTTATCCTCATTCTCCTAGATTCAGCGAGTGGTTCAAAGAAGAAGCGGCAAAGCTGCGTTATGATCCCGCGCGCCGCGAGCAGGTTGCGGACATTCTTGCCAGGCAAAACCGTTCATGGGATGCTTCGCCCGCTACTCTAGCTAACATCGAACGCCTGCGGAAGGGAGCGGCGGCAGTCGTCACCGGACAGCAGGTGGGATTATTCGGCGGTCCTTTGTTCTCGCTGTTTAAGGCCCTCAGCGCTGTGAAATTGGCGGAGGAAGCCACGCAAGCCGGAGTCGAAACCGTCCCCGTCTTCTGGCTGGCAACCGAGGACCACGATTTGGAAGAAGTAAATGCCGTAACCTTTCCGGGG
>JBEEGK010000082.1:0-13704 GCA_041166845.1 Acidobacteriaceae bacterium | reverse complement strand
TTGATCGTTGCCTATGGATTTTGACCAGCTGGAAACTTTTCTTGAAGTGGCGCGTCTCTCGAGCTTTTCCCGTGCGGCGGAGAAGCGATTTCGCACTCAGCCTGCGATTTCCTCCCAAATACGATCGCTGGAAGACGAAGTCGGGGCCAAGCTGCTGGACCGCTCGGGCGGCAAAGTATCCATCACATCATCCGGCAAATTGTTCCAGAAATATGCGGAAGAGACACTTGACGGCCGTAAGGCGGTTCTGGGGGCGATCGCAGAAACCGAGCGCGTTCCTCGGGGCGCCATCATGGTTGGCGCCAATGAAGGCACTTGCCTGCATATTCTTCCCGAAGTATTTGCGGAGTTCAAAAAGCAGTATCCGGACGTCGCCGTCAACATCAAGCGGTCGGATTACGCCCGCATTCTGGAATGCGTAATAGACAATAGCGTGGACTTTGGCGTGATCTCGCTGCCGATTAGCGATCCCCGCTTGACCGTAGTCCTTATACATCGTGATGAGCTGGTTGTGATCGCGCCGCCCAAGCATCCACTGGCGAAGTTGAAGTCAGCAACCGTTGGGGAAGTCGCAAAATATCCCCTGGTCGTCCCCAAACTTGGGCACACGCGCGACGGTTTGGACGGCCTTTTCCGAGAGCGCAAGCTTAAGCCGCGCTACGCCATGGAGCTTGATTCCAGCGAACTGCTGAAACGCTTTGTAGCCGCCGATGTTGGGGTAGGTTTCATTGCCCGCTCGAATGTGCAGGAAGACGTGCGCGCGAATGTGCTGGCGGCGATCCCCATGTCCGACGCGCAAATTCGGCGCGATCTCGCACTGGTATTTCGCAAAGATAAAGCTTTGAGTCGTGCAGCGCTGGCGTTTATTGATATTGCGGTAAAGATCAAAGCAGCGGACGCGGCGGCCGGAAAGCGGTAGCAGCTAGCTTTCAGCCTTCAGCTCACAGCTTTCTGATTAAGCTTCAGTTTCAGAAACATTTTTATGTCACCCGAAATTACCGCCGCCGCTATCCCTGCCGTACCTCTCACAATCGAGGGTTACAGCGTCCTGCACCAGATGATGAAGTTTCGATGGTCTGCGTGGAGGAAGCTGCGTCCCTCGGAAAAGACTTCCATTGTCCACGAAGCCACGAATATTCTGGGCAAGATGGAGCGGAATGCGACAGGCCAGTCCGGACTTTTTTCTTTGCTCGGCCATAAGGCCGATTTCATGTTGATTCATTTCCGGCGCTCGTTCGATGAGCTCAACCAAGTCGAGTTGCAAATGGCTCAACTAGGACTAAATGAATTCCTGGAACCGACAACATCTTATCTTTCCGTAATCGAACTCGGACTCTACGAATCTACAATCAAGACTTACCGTGAGATGGCTGAGCGCGGCGTCCAGCCACACTCGCCCGAATGGAATAAGGCCATCCAGGAGATACTAGACCGGCAAAAAGAAGCGATGCACCCGAGACTTTTCCCTGAGTTGCCGCAACATCGCTATGTCAGTTTCTATCCGATGGACCGCCGCCGGGGAGAGAGCAAGAACTGGTACACCCTCCCGATTGAGGAGCGAGCGCGCCAAATGAATGAGCATGGATTGATTGGCCGCCGGTATGCCGGAGAAGTCCGCCAGATTATCACCGGATCTATCGGCTTCGACGATTGGGAGTGGGGCGTGGACTTATTCGCGAACGATCCCCTGATTTTTAAAAAGTTGATCTATGAAATGCGCTTCGACGAAGTTAGTGCTGTGTACGCGTTGTTCTCGCATTTTTATGTAGGCCTTCGCTATCCTGCTGCCGGATTAGGGAATTTGCTGAAGGGCAAGCTTCCCAAATATTCGCCAAAAGCTGCCGCCAAACGCTCTCAATAGGCGAGCACGTCCGACCTCGGCCAACGGTTTCTGTTATCGTCCCTCCATGCCCAGTGCACCCAGCCATTGCGGAGTCATTCTTGCAGCCGGCGAATCCACGCGCATGGGCAGGGACAAGGCGTTCCTGCCATGGCCTCCCGAGCACCCAGCTACTACTCAACCGAAGCATACGTTTCTTTCGGCTGCGATCCATGCGCTGAACGCCGTGAATGACATGGTGTTTGTGGTTGCTGGAAAGAATGAATCCGAACTCATGCCGGTTGTCTATGCCTGCGGTGGCCGTTTGGTCCGAAATCCAGCGCCCGAACGCGGACAATTCAGCTCCCTGCAGCTTGGACTCCGCGAGGTCCTGAATCACGGGCGTAGTGCTGCAATGGTCACGTTAGTAGATCGCCCGCCTCCCGCTGCGAACACGTTGAAACTGTTACTCTCAGCTTTTGAACAATCCAGCCACGCCGGCAACTGGGCTGTAGTGCCGGAATATCAAGGCAAGCATGGCCATCCTTTCATTGTTGGACGGGAAATGATTGAAGCGTTCTTGCGCGCACCCGCTACTGGCACCGCTCGCGACATAGAGCATGAAAATCAGCAGCACATCGAGTACGTTTCCCTTGACGACCCCTTCGTTGCCACGAATGTGGACACTCCGCAAGACTACGAAGCGCTGCTGGCGCAAGCTTCATCGAGTTTGAAGTAATCTATCTGCAATGGATCGCACACCGAACACTTCCCTTCTTTCTGAAAAGGCCGCAGCATTCATTGAGAGCGTCCTCCGGTTGAAACCCGAAATTGCGGTTTTCGATTGTGATGGGACTTTGTGGAGCGGTGATGCTGGCGAAGGCTTTTTTAAATGGGAACTGGACCGCGGCGTACTCTCCGGCGAGGCAAGTCAATGGGTCCGCGCGCGCTACGCCGATTACAAAGCTGGACTGGTGAGCGAAGACGACATGTGCGGAGAGATGGTCACCATCCATCGCGGATTGCAGGAAAGTGTTATCGAGAATTTCTCAGAAGAGTTTTTTACCCGACATATCGAGCCACAAATCCTTCCTGAAATGCGTGAATTGGTGTCGAGGTTGCAATCCGCTGGAACTCAGGTGTGGGCAGTTTCCTCCACCAACGAGTGGGTCATCCGGGCAGGCATGAAGTGCCTCGGAATTCCATCCGAGAATATTTTGGCGGCTGCGGTCGAAATTGAGGATGGCATCATCACTGATCGCCTGATCCGAATTCCATCTGGACCGGGCAAGCCGAGAGCGATTCGCGAAGTAGTCCGGCGCGAACCTGACGCTGTTTTCGGAAATTCCAAATGGGACGCTGATATGCTGGCGATCGCGCGCCATGCGTTTGCGGTAAATCCAAACTCCGACCTTGAGGAAATGGCAAAGCAGCGCGGATGGACGATCTACTGGCCCGAGGCCGCGGCGAAAACCTCGCTGAAATTTAGACCGCGATTTTAGCTAATGCTGCACGTAACGTGTCCAGCGCAAGGTGACTAGCATGTGTAGACGTAGCGGGCAAGCCGCCAACGGCCGCTACGATTTCTTCCCTTGTTACATCGCCGGCTTCAGACGGCGTTTTTCCCAGCAGGAGTTCTGTTATTGCGGAGCCGCAAGCGATTGCAGCAACACATCCCTTTGCCAGAAATTTGGCCTCAGAAATTCGATCGCAATCTAGCCGCAAAGTTAATTTGAGAATGTCTCCGCAGGCAGGGTTTTCAAGTTGTGCGGACGCATTCGGTGTTGCGATTTCTCCAGCGTTGCGGGGATTTTCAAAATGATCAAGCAGCTTCGCTGAATACATCCTGGCCATTGTATCGTGCCCGAACACTGGGCCATCAGCGACGGTTTAGAGGGTTTTTATGGGCTTTGACCTTCTAGATCGAACCACGAATACCGCCCGGCTGGCTTTGTATCTGGTTTCGCAGCGCCTCGTTGATGACTCCGTGGCGATCTTCAAAAATATAGAGAAATGAATTCACTGCGTAGTGCCAGAGTGTCGTGAGATCAGTCTGGTACCAGCAGCATTCCGTCATACGGGGCGAGAAGCCGCACAGGAACCGAAAGCGGCGATGCGCTTCATCGGGAGAAACCAGCGTGGCCGCGGTCATGCGATGATTGCCTTCAATGATGGTCAGCGGACTCCGCTCGTCAATCCCAATGAGCAACACAGAGCTGCGCGGCGCCGGCTCTTGCTGGTTTGCGAGCTCATTGCTGAGAGAGCGAAGTTTATTGATGAAATCATTGGACGATCTAGAAAGTATCCGCGTGCGGATGCGCTTCGCCGTGTCCAGCAGGTAGTAGCTTTCATCCGCATGTTTCCGCCATTGATTGCGCGGAAACACTCGAATGCGCTTCAGATCTTCGTTATGCAGCTCGACTTCCCACCACTCCGTGTCCGGGGGAAGCTCACGCCACATTCGTCCCCGACGGCGGTAAAGCAGCGCGCGTCGCAACTTATTATCTTTTTCGTTGCTCAGGTCGGGATGGTCTACCAGCTCCTGAAAGGGTCTGCGGTATCTATCAAATTCGCGCTGGAAAAATTCGCTCTTGAGGAATTCGGCAATGACTTCAGCCTCAGGGACGCGCCTGATCTTCTTAAGCTCGCCCGTGTTTACCTGAAGGGGCACTACCGTCCAGCTCTGAGTAAGCTGCATGCGGACGTACGGGACCGCCACCAAAACCAGTAATACCAACATCAGAACGGTTTGGACGGCGATTACTTCGTGCAGGGTGTCATGAAACAGATAAATCCCTAAAATAATCGCGCCGCTAAAACCCAATTGCAGCCAGCTCACATTTCCTATCTTGCGGGCGATCTCATAGCTCATCAGCACCACGCTCAGTGAATAGATTCCCGTGGTTAATGCGTACAACATCAAAAGCGATGTGTAAGAAGAAGCGCCGGCCAGAAGCGGAAATCCCGCGCCCAGCAGCATGTGCCATAACGATTGCGGCGCGATCCAGATGCCGAAGGTAAACAAGGCCGAAATGAAGATGACCAATAGCAGAGCGGTCCCAAGTACCGCGCGACCTTCGCGCTCTCCCGAGTGGGCGCGAGCGGAAAATGGGAACATCCCACTCACTACCGACCACGACAGCATGTAAACGACGCGTCCCACCAAGGCCAGCGTGGCATAAACACCGGCTTCGGTAGCGGAGAAAAAATGCTTTACCAGAACGATATCCAGGTTATTGATGATTACCTGGCCGATGAAAAATACCGAGGCCTGAATGCTTTCGCCCCAGGCTGTCGGCAAAACAGTTTGCGCGTCGCTTGTGAGCGTGCGATGTGGCATGGCAAAGAGATAGGCCACCACTACCGATGCCACGATCGCGACGATGACGCCGGGAACGCCATAACCGAGGGCCATCAGGAGCATCGCGCCGCCAAGCTTCACAACAACTTCGAGTGCGAAATTGAAGGCTAGCCGTCCGAAGTCGTACATTCCCTGCATCAGTCCGCGGCGCACGCCCAACGGGATATAAAACAGCGTCGCAGCAGCCAGCATGTAGATATAAGACCGGGTAGGAAGGTTCAGATAGCGGGAAACTACCGGACTGCTGTAAGCGAGAACTATGCTGATGCCGATCGCGAACATCCAGGAACGGCGGTGGAAGTAACGGTAAATCCCAACTTTTTCTTTGATGGAATCAGTCTTCGCGACAAATTTGGAGCACAGCAGCTGAAATGAAAGAGTGACCGAAGAGAGCAGCATGAGCACGGTATAGACCGCACTCGCATGTCCAAAACTGTCTGCCCCCAACCAATGGGCGACGCCCAGGTTGTAGAGCAGATTCATCGCGCCCACGAAGCCTGAACTGAAGAGAAGAATCATGCTTCCGCTCAGAACTCGCGCGCTTACCGTGCGCGACGCGATCGCCTCCTCCTCCAAGGTTGAAGTTTTGGGGAGTTCTGGCACTACACCGGGAGTGTCGCTCGGCATGAAAAGCTACCTTCGAAATTACCAGGCGAGGAGTTGGGAAAATAAGCTTCGCGCCTAAAACACGTTGAACCGGATCACGGGGACGATCTTGACACGGTTGCTGCCCGAAAAATCGTAGAACGTCTGCTGCTGCAATCCAAAGGAAAATCGCATCGGATAGGTGACTGGTACTTCGGCTGTTCCATCACTGATCGAACGCTGCAACCCGCGCGTATAAGAAAGCAGAAACTCATTATTGATGTTGTCGTAGGCGTGAAACCCTTCGCCGCGCGACCACGCTCCCGAAGCATGAAACGCCCAATGGCCAGCTGGCAAATAATCGAGACGAAATGCCGGTCGCATCGCCTGCGCAATCGCGAACAGCGAACCTTCTACTCTCCACGAACGAAGGTACTCCGCGTAAATGGACGTCGTCCAGTTGGTACGAAAGCGGCGCTGAACTCCGAGGTAAGTATCGGTCGTATAGTATTCGCGGATAAATGGACGAAACAACACGTCTCGCCCCTGATAGCCGGTGATTAACGCGGTTTTTCCCCAAGGCCTGCCGACAATGAAATTCAGTGACGCGGCCGCGTCCCGTGAGTGCAGATTCTGGTCAATAAAAGGTCCCGCTTCACGAGTCGCGCTGCCCGAAATCGTCAGCCAGTTCCCGATCGGGCTGGTATATAGATACAAAAATTGGCGAAACAGATTCTGGTTCAGAGCAGTGGGCGAAAGCGTGTCCCTTCGAATCGTAAATTGCAATCCGGGATTAAACGTGATGGTGTTATTGCCAATGTGCCACACGGGATTGATTCCGCCATTGAAAATCGTGTCGTAGGTGTTGCGCTTTTGAATCAGAAATTGGCTTGGAATTGACACCGTACCACGGGCATTACGCACTTCGACCAGTCCACTGATGATCGGCCATCCGCGAAAATGTAACTTGTAGCGCTCGTTTCCCCGGGTCTCGTAGGACGCTCGCGGCGGAGGAAGCAGCGTATTGCTGCTAGTAAGTCCTCGCAACCTGGCATCCAGGGTGTAGATATTGATGTCTTCGAAGATCGGACTGAAAGAAGCTTCTGACTTCAAGCTGACGTTCGGGGTCATCGGAAGGCCCTCTTGGTCCGCTAGAGCCATTTCCGCTCGTTCGGTGGACTCGTTTCCGACGACTAATTGATTGGCGCGCGCAAAAGTAGTCAGCGCCGGCAATGTTTGCTGCTGCTGGCGATATACATTGGCCTTGGCAACTAAATACTCGTAATTTTCGGCGTTGCTGGGATCGTTTCCGACGCTCGCGAGCATGCGCTTGGCGCTGTCAGTTTCTCCCGTTGCAAGATACGCATTTGCCAAGCCGATGCTGACGGTCTCATTGTCGGCCCCCTCCGCCTGTGCACGTTCGAAAAACTTTTTCGCCAGCGGGAATTGATTAATGGACATCAGGATCTGCGCTGCCTCAATCAGGTTTTCGGCAGTGACACCGTTACCCTCTTCCACGCGTGCTTCCGCGAGACCAAAACTCACCTGCTGCTGAGCGTCCTCGAAATCGCCAGCCTGGGCAAAGAGCCGGGCCAGCGCCAGGCGGATCTCGATGCGGTCGGGGCCGGGGGCATTCAAAGCCCGAGAGTAGCGTTGCATTGCCGCTTTGTGATCTTTCAAAGCGAGCAGGGCTTCTCCGGTGGCCAGCAGCACTTTGCGGTCACCGCTCAATTTCTCAGCCTGCGTCACCGCCTGGATGGTGTCAGCGGTGCGATTCATCTGAGCATAAGACCTCGCCATCTCGGCATAGACGAGCGCATCATTCGGTCCCAGGCCCAGAGCGCTCTTCAGCGCTTCAATAGAATCGGGATAGCGATGTAAGCGATAGAGAGCATCGGCAAGCGCGAAGTGCGTTTGCACATCCTTGGGAGCAAAGGTCAGTGCTGCGCGGTACTCCCCTTCCGCCTGGCGGAACATGATCTGCTGCCGGTAAGATTCGGCCCTGGCTAAGTGAGTCGAAGCCGATTCACCCATCATTTTTGCCGCAAGTTCTGCCTCTCTTAACGCTGGTTTTGCGCGACGAAGTTGCAGGTATGAATACGCCAACCCCAAGTGCGCCTCGCCATAATCAGGGCGGATTTTCAACGCAGCCTCGAAATCCTGTGATGCTTTCGTGGCTTCGCGCAGATCGTTGCGGACGTATCCACGATTTACGTATCCGGTTGCGGTGGGTTCCAATTCCAGAGCCTTGGTAAATTCCCCTTCTGCGTCGCGAGGATGGCCGTTGTGATTGAACACGTATCCGGCAATCAGGTGAAGATCTTTATCTTTGGGAAGAATCGGTTCGTACTTTTTTACAATCTCAGAGGCTTCGTCGTAGCGGTCCAAGAAGACCAAATCGTAAGCAAGGTAAACTGGCGCCTCGGGATCTCGCGGCAATTTTTCCAGCACCTGATAGCCGAGCTTCGCCGATTCTTCATACTGACCACTGCGCGTCAGGTAACGTTCTTTTTCGCGCATCACCTGCGGATTGCGCGCAATCGCAGGATTGGCGTCGCCTCTATCTACCCAATTCTTTGCGGTGGGAAGTTGCTGCCCTTCTAACGCTGAGTTCGTGCCCCCGGCAACGACCAGCGCATTTCCGGGCGCCAGTTGATGCGCCTTCTCGTAACTCTCCTGCGCTTCAGGAAATTTTCTCGCCGATGTATAAAGGTCTCCCAACGCGAGGTAAGGGACAAAATCGTCGGGATACAAGTCTCGTAATTTGGTGAAATATTTCTCCGCGTTCGCCGTGTCTGATGTTTCGCGTGCAAGATAACCCATCGCAGTTAACGCAGAATGGCTATTGGGATCGATGGTCAAAGCCTTCGCGTACATCTGCGTCGCCTCCTGCCTGCGATTCATCTTCCACAGCAGGTTGGCGTAGTTCAGCATGATGTTGATGTTGTTGGGATCAAGAGCAGTGGCGCTCTTGAGGTCTTTTTCGGCCGCGTCAAATTGGTTGGAATCGGCTTCGACCAGAGCGCGCAAGCGCAGAAATTCCGGACGGCTGGCCTCCTCCACGCCGGTGATTTTGTTCAGCGCCTCTCGCGCGGCATCTAGTTCACCGTTGGCTGCCGCTGCCTGTTCCGTTCGCTGGTACATCTCGTAAAGACTCAGGTGCAGCGACGCTGGATAAAGCGGTCCCTCGGGAACCGACGGTGGAAGATGGCTGATCGCAAATTTGTATTCCGTGATGGCTTCGTCGTTATGGTCCTGAAGGCTAGCAACCTGGCCTCGAATGGCATGCAGGCGATAAGAATTAGGGTCAATGCTTTCCGCCCGCTTCAAAAATGTTTCCGCCTGCTCAAGGCTGCCTGCATTGACCACCGCCTGGGCCGCACTCAACTGGATGTTGGCATCACGCACCGAACGGTTCGCAGCCTGTGTGTATGCGTCGGCCGCTTCTTTCCTTTTCCCTGCCAGTTGATAGGTGTAGCCCAGTTCGGAGAGCGCATCGGGCGCTCTGCCCACTGCTTTCTTCAGGCTCGCGATCGCGGGGTCGTATTGTCCGGCATCGCGATAAAACGCCGCCACAGCGCGCAAAACATCAGGATTATTCGGGTCACGGCTTTCCGCGCGCTGCAGAAATCTCTTTGATTCCTCGGGCTGATTCAACCGCTGATAAGCGCGCGCGATAAGAAGTTCACTGCGAGCGGAAGGACTCAGAGCGTCGCCGCGTTTTAAAAGCTCAAGCGCCTTCTGTGGATCCGCTGTGAGCGCCAGTTCCCCCGCGAGCAGCAAATCGTTTACGCTGCGTGGATTCGCCGCCAAAACTTTTTTCAGGATGTCCTGAGCTTCTGCTCCGCGTCCCATCTTTGCGTAGGTTTGGGCTAATCCAGAAAGGCCAGCGATGGAATTCGGTTGCAGTTGCAAGCCGTGCTTGTAGGCATTCTCAGAATCGGCGTATTGTCCTGCGAGGCGCGAGGCATATCCCAATAAAAACCAGATACCGGTGTTCTGCGGGGCTGCGTGCGCGGCGCGAGTGGCGAATGCAGCGGCGGCACGATATTCGCCTCTATCCAACGCTTGTTGCGCTGCTCTGGCGTCGCGGGCGACTTCAATGCTGGAACCCCATCCAATGCCGGTTGCCGAAGGTTGATTTTCCGGGGCGGAATTTTGTTGCCCCTGGTTCGCCTGAGAGCTCGTCCGCTTTTTCTTGTTTTTCGCGTTACTTGGCGTGTTCGAGCTGGGAGTATTCAACTCAAAGGTTTGCCCAGACACGGTGATCGCAATCACTAGCCATAGACAGACCAATGTAAAAACGCATGATGCCTTCAAGTGCATGATACGGTGCGGAATCAAACCGGTTTTTTCAATCCTCTGAGAGGAACTCTTTGTTCGTGCCAACCTTCTGATGCGCCACAACTTCCGATTGGTTGGTTGCAGAAATGGTAGACCAGAATTCACCATCTTTACTAATGCTTCGTGTTACTCCTGATTACTGAAGATACCAGTTTTGAGTCTCCCGCGTCATAGCGGAACAGATTCCAGAGCAAACCCTCGCAACCATTGTAGAATCAAAGTGGTTGCTCACATTTGTGGAGAGGACTCTAAGCACAGTGGAAACTACCTTCTGGCGACGGCCAATTCCGTTGTCGGCGATCGTTCTTTTAGCGTTAATGGTTCATGGCCCGCTGCTGTTGATGCAGCTTCCCTTGACGACGTCATACGACGCGAATTTTCATATCTTTTTTGCCTCTCATTACGCGCATCACTGGTTCGACCCCTGGAACACCAAATGGTTCGCCGGATTCTCCCAGACCACGTATCCTCCGCTGGGACATCAGTGGATCGCAATCTTCTCTTACATCGTAGGATTGCCCATCGCATTCATGCTGGTGCAGTTGGCCGCCGTGCTCCTGGTTCCGGTTGGTGTCTATCGTTTTGCACGCCTATGGGTCAGCCAAAGGGCAAGCAGCTACGCGGCTTTGTTTAGCGTCTTTATCGGCGCTCTGGCGTTTCTGGTTTATTCCGCTGGACAGCTCTCCACCACTCTCTCAGCTCCCATTTACTTGCTGGCACTCCCCTACTTCTATGACTGGTCCCGCTCAGCACACAAGCGCGCTCTGCTAAAGGGCATCGTCCTGACGCTGACGGCCGCGTCCGTGCACCACGTCACATTGTTGTTCGGCTCTTTCCTGTTCGCCTTGCCGGTTCTCTGGCTGGCCTGCATTGATCACGAGGAAGACAGCTCGGTTGCAAAAGTGATCTCTCGTGGAGTTGTATTTGCTGTGCTCGCCGGGGTGGGCGTGGGACTTGTCCTGTTGCCTTATTGGATGGCAATCATCAAGCATCCTATTGATCAGATTCCGATTCCTCACGCCAGCCGCTCTAATTTGGCGATGAATCCTACTTTTGCGATCAACTATTTCTTCGTGCCTTATGGCGCAATGATTCTGGCGCTTCCGTTCGTAATTTGGGTCGGAGTCCAATATCGCCGTCTTCGTCCCCTGGTTTTTGGATTCTGGGTGACTTTTCTCTTCGGACTCGGCGGCACTACGCCGGTTCCGAAAGTGATTTTCGGCCGCGCCTTCCAGATTTTGACCTTCGAACGCTTTACCCTTTTGGCGTGCATGCTCGCGCTTCCCATCGTGGGACTACTTGCGGAAAGATTGCTCGACCGTTACCGCGGGCGGGCGGCTGTCGGACTCTCTCTCGCCGCCTTTGCAACTCTGGCTTCCGCCATGGCGTGGTTGACGTTGAGTCCGTTCCGTCCCAGCGGCGGATTGAATGTTGATCCGGTGATCGGATTTCTTAACCGCGATGGACACGATCGCTATCGTTACGTGACACTGGGCTTCGGAAACGCGCTTCCCAAAGTTTCAACTTACACCGGCGCCAGCAGCGTGGACGGCGAATACAACTCCGCACGTCTCTTACCGGAAATGACCCACTACGGCGCCGCCCAACTCACCAGCGCAAAATACTTCGGCACCGCCGGCATGGAATCGCTGCGCGCGATGTTGAAACACGCCAACTACTACGGATTGAAGTTCGTGTTCATCCACGATCCGTATTACGAACCGTTGGTCGCATTTGCTGGCTGGAGAAAGATCGAGAGCTACGACTCGGGCTCGATCAGCGTGTGGTCGAAGGACGACGTTCCTCCCGCAAGAGTGTTCACCTCAGACGCGATGCCCACGCCTTTCGAGGGACTACTTTGGGGCACACTCCCACTAGGCGCAAGTATCCTGGCAATCCTGTTTGCGTTCTTTATCCCCGATCGCACTCGCTTGCCGGTTGCTGATCCTGAGCGTGTTTCTACGGTGGCGGACGAAGAGCCTGTATTAGTTCGTGAGGAAAGATACCAGTCATGACCAGAATTTTGGCCATCGTGATTTTCGTCGGTACTTTAATTCTTGTTGCGGTAGCCTGGGTGGGATCAGGCGGCATGGCGCAGGAGCGCATGCGCTCCGCCCAAACACCCGATGAATCTGTCCGGTTGCTTTTAACCGACGCGCAATCCCACAACTGGGACGCTGCCTATTCCCGTCTCGCCAATCGTACGGAAGTTGATAAGGCCGCCTTTGTTCGTGATCTCGCGGGCAGCAATGGAAGCCTGCTAACTTATGCCGGTCTCGAGAGCTTTGACGTTTGGGGTCTGCACGCGAACGATCAGGAAGCCACCGTCCGAGCCAAACTTCGCTACTCCACAGCTGTGGGTCCGATTGACGACATTCGCGATCTTAAAACTCAGCATGATGGCAACACCTGGAAAGTAGTGTGGCCTACAACCCGCCTGCCAAAGCTCGCGCCGCAGGTTGTCCCAGTCAACTACTTGCGCTGGGACGTAATCAACCGGAGCGCGCAGGATGATTGGGGAGTGCAAAACGTTGATTCACCGCGGGTGCGCATTCTCTCGATGAATGCATTGCAGCGTCCGGACAGCATCGTGATCGTCGGAGAAATCGTCAACGAAGATACCGTGCCGGCATATGTAAATGTCGGCGCAACCTTAGTCGCTCCCGACGGCAATTCGCTCGCGCAGGAAGGCAGCTTCGACAAGATTGCCCATACTCTACTGCCCAAGCAGGTTTCTCCCTATCGCATTGATTTTCCCGGGATGAAGCTGACTCAAGTAAAGAGCGTGCGCATGGACGCGAAAGCCATGCTGGTCCCCGCCAGTGCTGATCCAGTCATCGAAGTGAATCAGCAACGCGTCGAAAAAGACATGCTGGGCAAAAAAGTTTTGCATGGCGAGCTGGTCAACCAGAGTGGACAGATAGTGAACATCCCCCACGTAGTTGCTGCCTACTACGATGGAAATGGAAAAGTAATCTGGGTTTCCGACGGATACGTCGAGCAGGAACTACTCCCCCAGATCGCAGTCCCTTTCTCCTTGGATCTACCTGACGATGTTGCTGCCAACGTTCAGAACTATCGCGTCGTCGTTAACTATTACAACAGCAACACCAATATATAAATGCGCTGGCTGCTTACTTTAATGTTTTTGCTAACTGCCGCCGCTGCGGCAAGCGGTGCGGAACTGCGTCCGCCTGCCCAAGTCACTGCAGGTAAGGCATTTTCGATTCCGGTCAGTGGCTCCGGCAAGGCGACTTTTTATCTCTACGGCCCCGCTCACACCAGCAAACGCGAGCTTGATCTCGGAAGCGAAATCCAGGTGCAGGCCGAGGAGGTTGAACGGGCGGGTCTCTACATGGCAATTCTGTGTGGTGCGTCCGGCCCATGTTCGTCCGCGAACTTCTACGCTCATGCAGGAGAACCCGATCGACTGACGCTGCTGGTGCATCCTTCGCGAGTTCCTGTATCGGCCTCGAACGCCATCAGTGCAGTCGCTTTAGTGTTCGACGCGCTTCACAACATGTTGCTGACTCCCGTGCCGGTGAAGTTCAATGTCAGTCCTAAGGAAGGCACGCCCATCTCGCAAACCCGAAAC
>JBEEGK010000081.1:0-4657 GCA_041166845.1 Acidobacteriaceae bacterium | reverse complement strand
CGCAATGTTTTTTGTCTATGTGCTGATGGCCTCAGCCGGATCTGCTGTGGGAAGCCTCGTCATCTATGCGATCGGCTACAAAGGCGGAGAAGAATTGTTGCGCAAGCGCATCCCGCCTGAACGCTTTGAAAAAATCCATGGGATGTTCGAGCGGCATCCCTTTTGGAGCCTAATGTTTCCCGCCATGCTGCCGCCTCCAACTCCGTTCAAACTGTTTGTCCTGGCCGCGGCAGTTTCGGAAATGAGATTGACTCACTTCCTCGTGGCGATTTTTTCAGGGCGATTTCTGCGTTTCTTCCTGTTGGGATTACTAAGCCTTAAGTTTGGACCGGGATTTGTCCAGGCCATCAGAGAGGTCTTCCAGCGACATTTCTACTGGGTCCTTTTCTTATTTGCGTTTGCGCTGATATTTTGGCTCTACAGACGTCGTCGTTCGGCGAGAAGGAAATTGACGCCGGCAATCTGAGCCGTTTGGCTACTTTGGCGCGGGGCGTTTGCCGAATGTCTGCTGTACCACCTGCAATTTGTCATTCACTACTACACTGGCCGAGAGCGCTCCCCGGCTTTTGAAGTCAGGATACGCATATCGCAGATCCACGAAATGAACGATATACTCCGGGTCGCTGCCGACCTGTTCTGCTTCCACCACTGGATACTTTGCCCAATCCAAATAAACGCGACCCAAATAAGAATTCTTAGCGGCAAGAGTGGCCGGAGTCTCTGGAGGCGTCCGTACGATCTGCTCGTGCGCGTTCGGACTGTCTACCCCCGAGGAATCAACCATCCGTGAGATAAAACGATCTCTTGTTTCTACAACGCCATACCAGCGATGGACATTCCACCAGTAAGGATAAGCTGAAACACGGACAGGAGCTGAGTCGTGATAACGACTCTCGATAAAATGCACTGCACGCCGATGCTCGAAATCGCGAACGCCCCAAAGTGCCGCAATACAAATTAACGCCAGAGCAGCGGGAAAGCGCTTCCTCGTTGCGGATTGGACAAATACCGGCAGCACCAACCCGAGCACAAGGAAAATCAAAATCGCAGGCTCAACGATAAAAACAATGTCCCACGAATACCATTTCTCATTGAATGGCCAGAATGGACGCACCCCATAATTATTCGTGAAGTCCAAAAGAATATGAACCACACCCGCCAGGTAACCGAGTCCAAACAACAAACCCCACCGAGGAGGCGGACCCGGATCCTTAGGTTGCCTTCGACGAATTCGCCAGATCAGATAGACGAGTCCGACCACCAGCGCGGAAACCAGAAACAATCCAAGAAAAGAATGAGTGAGACCGCGGTGATGGGCAAAGCCGAAAACTGGGTCCTTGAAATTTCCGATTACATCAAGGTCGGGCGCCTCGGCAGCCAGCGTGAGTGTCAGAGTCGCCAGGGCCGTCTTGCGATTGAAACCGGCCCGTCCCATGCAAGCGCCGGTTAGAAAATGGGTGATGGGTTCCAATCCGTAGTTTTAACACAGCCAAATTTTTAACGCGTTTCACGCTGAGCGCGTGAGCCCCTTCGCCCACGAAAGTTCGCAGAGTTCCTATCTCCTTCCACCCAGCTCCTTCCTTACAAGAATCGTAAGCGCGTCCGGCACAATGGAAATCTCCGCGGGCAGTGTCCCCACCAGTTCTCCATCCGCTTCCACAAAGATTCTTTCATCGCCCTCAGTGGAAACTGTGCACTTCACGCGGTCTGCGAAGGCAAGGTCGATGCCCGGGACCTTCCACGAACCCCCGACCAATCCGCGCAGAATGTACAACAGATAATTCAAACGATGGTTGGTTTCAAACAGAACTAATCGTAGGTCGTTGCGTCCCAGCGACGCGCCTGGGGCGAATTCTTGCAGTACGCCACCGAATTGCCGGATGCGAACCGCTAACAGTTCCGACACGCTATGGCTCGTGGGTATGGTCTCTCCATGCTTGGAGAGCTCCACGTCGAAAAAAGCCATGCCGTGTGTCAGCCATACATGAGTCGCCTTCGCATAATAAGCGAGCATGCCTAAGCGCCCTTTGACCAGCATGTTCAATTTGTAAAAGAGATGTGCATCAAGGCCGATGCCAGCGGCCACAGTAAAATAGCGCGAACTCCGATTGCCCGACATATCTTGATAGTCGAGTTTGCCGACCGCAATGCGGCAGGGCTCAGAAGCTAGCGCGGCCCTGGCAGCTGCTACAGGAGAGAACGGAATGCCAAGGTCGTGGGCCATGGCATTCGCGGTGCCCAGCGGAATGACGCCCAGCGCGGCGTGAGTGCCAACCATTCCTTGCAGAACACCGTGGATCGTGCCATCGCCGCCGCAAGCAAAAATTGTGTTGCAGCCCTCCGCAATGGCTTGCCGTGTCTGCTGCTGTACTTCGGAACCGGGACGAGTGGCCGCCGCCAGGGTCTCGATCCCCGCTTCGCGAAATACTCGCTGTACCGCCTCGATGTCCTTCAGTCCGCGTTTATGCCGCGGACCTGAGTGCGGGTTATGCAACAAAGCAGCCTTACGAATCGCCATAAAATGCCGGACTTTGGATTGTAGCGGAAGGTAGTTAGCTTTGGATGATTCAATGGACACCAATCAGCGGAGACTCTTTAGGACGATCACCTCAATACTAGTTGCGAAAGCCGAGAAGTTTTACTAAGCTTCGGACGAACTCATAGCTCATTCATGAAGCGCGTTCGCATCGTGCAATCTTAATGGAGGCACATTCTCATGAGAAATCGCATTGCGTTCGTTATGTTGCTGTCGTTCTCCACGCTCACCTTCGCACAAAACCATGCGTCCGAAAGTAAGCCCCGGCCCGTAACTCTAATGGCTGGAGTCGGCACCGTTCATCACCCGGTTTCCACCAGCAATCCTGAAGCACAAAAATTCTTCGATCAAGGATTGCGGCTTATCTATGCCTTCAACCACGATGAAGCCGCACGTTCCTTCCAGCACGCAACTGAACTCGATCCCAAACTTGCCATCGCTTACTGGGGAATCGCCGAGGCGGTCGGGCCGAACTACAACGACCCGGCCAGCGACGATCGTTTTCTACAAGCCCATCAGGCAATTCAAAAAGCCGTAGACCTCGCCAGCGCCTCTCCCAGCGAACAAGCATACATTCACGCAATGGCACTTCGCTTTCCTGCGGATACGAAGGCCGACCGTCGAAAAGCCGCCGAGGAATATCACGATGCCATGCGCGAAGTAGCCAAACAGTTTCCCGACGATCTTGATGCCGCAACTCTTTTTGCCGAGTCCGGCATGGACTTGCATCCCTGGGGACTTTGGCACGCCGACGGATCGCCCGAAGCCGGTACCGAGGAAATTGTCACCACTCTCGAATCCGTGATGCGGAAAGATCCCAACCATCTGGGAGCGATTCACTATTACATTCACACCGTCGAAGCTTCACCCACTCCTGAGCGCGCGCTGGCGGGGGCGAACAAATTGGCATCATTGGCGCCCAATGCAGGACACATTGTCCACATGCCTGCACACATTTATATCCGCACCGGAGACTATGCGGCCGCAACCAAGACGAATGAAGACGCCGCTATCGCGGATCGCGCCTACATTCACTCCAGCGGGGCGCAGGGCATTTATCCGATGATGTATTACAGCCACAATCTTCATTTCATCGCCACGTGCGCCAGCATGGACGGTAACTACGTCGAGGCAAAAAAGAATGCAGACTTGCTGGTTGCCCACGTTGGCCCGCACGTGAAAGACATGCCTCCGCTGGAAGGATTTATGACGATCCCAATGGCGGTGGATCTGCGCTTTCATAAATGGAACCAGATCCTCTCCCTTCAGCAACCTGATGCCTCGATGAAAACCATGACTGTCTTCTGGCATTTCTCCCGTGGCATGGCCCTCGCCGCGACCGGGAAAGTAAGCGATGCGGAAGCGGAACATAAAATTGTGGCCGATGCCGAGCAAAGTACATCGCCCGATGTAGTTTTCACCATGCCGGTCAACAACAAAACCAAAGACATTCTGAAAATCGCAGAAAACGTTTTGGGCGCAAAAATTGCCATGGCCAAAAAAGATAATGCGCAAGCGATTTCCATGCTTACAGAGGCAGTCGCAATTCAGGATTCTCTGAAATACGGCGAGCCTCCCGACTGGTTTTTCCCCGTACGTGAGTCTTTAGGAGCAGCGCTGCTGATGAATGGCGATGCCGCTGGAGCCGAAAAAGTCTTTCGTGCTGACTTGGACCGGAATCCCAGAAATCCGCGTTCTCTTTTTGGATTGCATCAGTCGCTCAAAGCGCAGGACCGCGCCTACGACGCTGGATTCGTGCAGGACCAATTCCACTCGGCTTGGAAAGGCGGAGACTCCGCGCTCAAGATTGAAGATTTAGGATAGGAATAAAAGTGTTTTGATCATGGGCCGGCTGGCGCTGGCCCTATTTTTTTGTCATCACCAACTCGCCATTTTCGACTCTGATGCTCTCCACGCCATCAGGAAGCTTTAGCTGGTCGCGCTGTTCCGTAAGCCGTTTTTGTAATGCGCCGTTTACCAGCGATACCGGAATATCCAAGTCTCCAACTTTGAATTCAGTGGGTACAAACGTCGCATACCCTTCCCTCGATCCCAAATGGCCCGCCAAGGTAACGTAAACATCTTTTCCCGCCACATTGGTCGCGAACTGTCCGCGTGCGA
>JBEEGK010000080.1:0-10138 GCA_041166845.1 Acidobacteriaceae bacterium | reverse complement strand
AGAATCTCTTTCATCGGCTCGTCATATGGCTGCTTACTTTAGGCTCCTCTTAAGAAGCCTTAGCGCTTGGCGCGGGCCCTTTCTGCCGAGTACCTTAAACCTTTTACCTCTTTGCTCGTTATAGTTGACGAAGAACTTCTCGATTTCGTAGAGCATATTGTCATTCAGATCTTTAAGACTGTTCACATCGGCCTAGTCACTCTTCTGTCTGTTCTGCCTCGATAACCCCAAGGAGTCTGGTGGGGACAACGCAACCGGTGAAAACTGGCAAGTCCATAACAACCATTACATCCTCTGGGTCACCGTCTGCCGCTCTGGTTCCACGCACAAATCCAAACGCGTGCGGAAACATCATGCCCTGCGGTAACACACCGGCGAGGGTGTATGTGCCAATCTTCTCGTCAAATTTGAATTTGTTGCGGCTGCCCATGGGTGTTTCGATGACTGCCTAGGTCACGTCTGGATCTTTCGACTTGAAAGGTTTGAGTTTAATGGGATCAAAGTTTCCAGTTTTCGATTTAGCCATAGCTTTAAACACTCTCTTGAAATTCTGCAACCTGCGTCCAAGCAGTTTTGGCGCTTGGGAAAAACCCGTGTTACCAAATAATGGTTCCGTTACTTAAACGACCCTTAAATAGCCGTTTCTGTGTGTCTTATCGCGTGATCATCGTGAATGAATGCGCACCTGTCTATCGGGAAAATTCCCGATTCATAGGGTTACAAAACAGTAAATTTGCTGACCTTCTTAGCGATCGAATTTCTCCCGCAATAACGTAAAAAACCACTTGACAGAACTTTAACGCCACCGTTATAACATTTTCGTAAAAATACTCGGCGGAGCGATGGCGGTGCCTTCCCGCTAGAAAAGGAGACTGTTATGTCAGACGAAAAAGACTGGCGAGTTCTGGCCGAAGAAGCCTCACACGAACAGGACTCCCAGAAATTAATGGAAATAGTTGATGCATTGACCCGCGCTTTGAGAAGGCGCGACGAAGAGAAACAGGTAGGCACGTAAGTCCGGCCGAAAGCGGAAACCATGCGCGTGGCTGCACTGAGAAATTGGTGCAGCCACATTTGCGTCTGCCGTAACTAGTATCTTCCAAAACATTCGTGTTCACTCAATCTGCCCAGCAACAACCGAACCACGGACACAGTGGGGTGATAATCTATTCAACTCAGCAGGCTTGAAATTTGCCTAGCAACGACCCCAAGCAGAGACCGTTGAGTTTTTCCGGACGAGTTGCTTTAGTCACCGGCGCCGGCAGTCCGGACGGCATCGGGTTCGCGTCCGCACGCCTGCTTGCAAAGGAAGGCGCTCACCTCGTCATCACTTCAACCACCGGACGCATTCACGAACGTGCCCGAGAGCTCTCCGCCTCGGGGGCCGAGGTGTTTGCGATGCCTCTTGATCTATGCGATCACGCCCAAGCCCACGTGCTTGTAAAGGAAGCGGTCTCCCGCTTTGGACGACTGGACATCCTTGTTAACAATGCCGGCATGATCCAGACCGGCGGTCCAGCCGAATCCGGCCACCTACTCGCGGAAATTTCCGAGAAGGAATGGGATTACAACATCCATATTAATTTGAAGACTTGTTTCAACATCACCCATGCCGCACTTCCCACTATGCTGAATGAAAATTACGGACGGATCGTAAATGTGTCGTCGACCACCGGTCCGGTGGTAAGCAATCCGCGCGAAACCGCTTATAGTGCGGCGAAGGCCGCGATGGTCGGGCTGACGCGCAGTCTAGCGCTCGAGGTCGCAAGGCGCGGAATAACAGTGAACGCCATTGCCCCGGGTTGGATCGAGACGGCGTCCTCGACACCAGCGGAGTTGGTTGCTGGCAAGAATACTCCGATTGGACGTGCAGGCTCTCCGGACGAAATAGCAGCGGCGATTGCGTTTCTTGCGTCGGACGAGGCGTCCTACATCACCGGGCAAATGCTGATTATTGACGGCGGCAATTGTATTCAGGAATTCAAAGGGCCGCCTGATTTGTATTGCTGAATCCGCAAAACGCGAGCGGAAAGCGAAAAACGTGATCAGAGTATTGAGTGGGATACCCGTTAACAAGCGGCGTGAATATTGAGATAGCAGTTGAGGGACACGAATTTGTGTCCCGTCTCGGTAGGGCTCAAGTTTTCTGTTCCTCACCAAATCGTGTTGTATCCCTGCCCGCGTGCCACTATAAGTGTGTACATCGAGGATACGCAGATGGTAATACTCCTAGTGGATGACAGCAGAGTCCAGAGACGCGCCAATGAAGGGGCTCTCGTCCGCGCAGGCTACAAAGTAATCACTGCGAGCGATGGAGTAGAAGGCTTGAAGGTTGCACGCAGTGCCCTTCCTGATGTAATTCTGCTCGACATGATGCTACCGAAAATGTCTGGCCCTGATGTTTTGCGAGAGTTGAAGGCGGACCCTGCCACTGCTCACATCCCAGTTCTGGTCCTAACCGGACTCTCACAGACGAATGAAAGCAAGCTGATGAGTGAGGGTGCTGCGGGATTTTTTCAGAAATCTGACCACATGCTGGAAGACGATTCCAGCCATCTGCTTGACGCGATCAAACGTGCACTCCAGTCGGTGAAGAAGGACATATAGCCGTAAAAGTTGCAGCAACAACACTTCCCACCCCCTGAGTCGTCGGAGATTTAAAACATGCTTTCGCGTCGTGACTTTCTTGCTCATGGCGGCCGGCTCGCAACCCTATTAGGCTTTCAGCCTGCCGCCTTGGCGCAAGCGCCTGAGTCTCCTGCGTTACCATCCAGCGACCTTTATGCCAGCCATGAAGACGTTTACTGGGCTGAAGTGCGCAAGCAGTTCTTGATTCCTGAGGACGAGATCTACCTCAACAACGGCACCGTAGGATCCTCGCCACGTCCGGTGCTGCGGGCAGTTTTCGATAGCTATGAGGAGAGTGAGAAATTAGCGCAGGCTAATCCCGAGGCCTATCCCATTTGGGGCTACGATGCCCGCAACGATATCCGCGATCCTCTGGCCGCGTTTGTGGGAGCGTCGCGTGACGAGATCGCTCTGTTACGTAACGCGACGGAAGCGAATACTTTCATCGCGAACGGCATAGATCTCAAAGCCGGCGACGAGGTGCTCATCAGCGATCAGGAGCATCCCGGTGGCGAAGAGCCTTGGAACCTGCGTGCGAAGCGATACGGAATCATCGTCAAGAAATTCAGTTTGTCCAAGCCTGCAAAGGATGCCACCGAAATTCTCACTCGCATCAGCGACGCGATCACTGCGCGTACGCGAGTAATTTTCGTCAGCCACATCACGACCGTGACGGGGCTTGTTATGCCAGTAAAGCAGATCTGTTCGCTGGCGCGCGCTAAAGGAATCATCTCCGCACTCGACGGAGCCCAGGTGACCGGCATGATGCGCCTCAACCTGCACGATATCGGATGTGACTTCTACAGTTCGAGCCCGCACAAATGGCTGCAGGCCCCGAAGGGTACGGGGTATCTATATATTCGCGATGAAATGATCGACCGAGTTTGGAATACTTGCGCCAATGAAGGATGGGACAACCCTCATCTTCGCGCGGAACGCTTTCAGCGGCTCGGTACCTGCAATTTACCCGTTCTTGCCGGCCTGCGAGCGTCCCTGGAATTTGCCAATAATATTGGGATGGAACGCATCGAGAAGCGGCAGCGTGCGTTGGCGGATTACGTCCTATCGGAAATGTTAAAGCGGGGAGTGGAATCGTGGACTTCGCCAGACCCCGCATTGCGCTGTGCCATCGCCACTTTCAATATCCCTCCTATTAAGTGCATGGAATTCGAAGCCTGGCTATGGAAGAACCACAAGATCCGCATCCGTGGTGACGTGCATTCCAAAGTGCGAATTTCAACCCCCTACTATCTCGCTAAAGCGGGAATTGATAACTTTTTTGAGCGATTCGACGAATACCGTGAACTGCCCAACCGTGGCGACTACTAATCGCTCCCCGCAGATTACCTTTGTGCGTGCGATGATGTGTGCAAGTTTTCGATCGGCCTGCGTTCTCTGATCAGGACAGGAAATCCTCCTTCCGTCCATAGCGGCTTACAAAGGGGACACCAAAATGAAGAAGCTATTGCTCATCTTTCTATGCGCATGTTCGTTTGCCTGGGGGCAGGAGGCAGCGGTTGACCAGGACAACGCGCCTGCGCTCACCATCTACAACCAGAATTTCTTCGTCGCCCGCGAACGCTTTCCCATGGACTTGAAATCAGGCATCAACCATGTCGAATATGCCGGTATCGCGGCCCATTTGGAACCGGATTCTGTCATTCTTCGTGACCCTGCCGGCCGTGCTTTGCAGGTACTAGAGCAGAATTATCGCAACGATCCTATCTCGCAGGAGCTTCTACTCTCGTTTTATGAAGGAAAGACCATTGATTTCCTGGTGGCGCGCGGCGACAAGCAGGAGATCGTGAAGGGCAAAATTGTGCGCAGTGGGTATATTCCCAGTTCCTCTGCCAATCAGGGTTATCCCCAGCCCGGCTTTGGTCAGCCAATTATTGAAATTGACGGCGTGCTCCGATTTGGATTACCCGGTCAGCCACTTTTCCCCGCTCTCACTGGCGACTCGATTCTGAAACCTACGCTGAACTGGTTGTTGCAGACCAGCGACCCAGGCAAATTCGACGCTGAAATTTCCTATGTGAGCGGCGGGATGAGCTGGCAGTCTGACTACAATCTTGTCGTTTCCGACAAGTCGAATGGCAAGGTTGACATTCTCGACATGGTTGGCTGGATCACGATGCGCAACCAAAGCGGTAAGACATTTGAGAATGCGCGCATCAAATTGCTTGCCGGTGACGTCAATAAAATCACAGAGGCTCCAGGGCCTCTGCGAATGTATGCAGCAGAGACGAAAGCCATGGCCGCCGATGCCATGCAGCCGGTTGTACGTGAGAAATCCTTCGACGAATTCCATCTGTACACCTTGCAGCGGCCCGCAACCCTTCGTGATCAGGAGACCAAGCAGGTCGAGTTCGTACGTTCGACGGGCATTCGTGCGCAACGCATCTATGTATATGATGGCGCGCAAGTCGCGCAATACGGCTACTACAACTTCGAACAAATTCGTCAGGACCAGAGCTATGGGACGCAGTCGAATCCGAAAGTCTGGGTGATGGAAGAATTCAAGAATTCAGAAGTGAATCATTTGGGGATCGCATTACCCAAGGGCAAGCTACGCTTCTATCGCCGCGACACCGACGGCCATCTGGAATTCACGGGCGAGAACAGCATTGATCACACCCCAAAAGATGAAACCATCCGCATCTACACCGGTAACGCGTTCGATGTGGTCGGTGAGCGCAAGCGCACCAGCTTTCATGTGGATGCAAACCATAACTGGATGGACGAATCCTTTGAGATTCGTGTGCGCAATCACAAGAAAGAAGCAGTGAGCGTCCGCGTGGTCGAGCATCTTTATCGCTGGACAAACTGGAAACTGACCGAGCAGTCGCGTGAGTCGCGCAAGACTGATGCACAGACTGCGGAATTTCCTGTGACTATCGCGGCGGATGGCGAACAGGTCATTACCTATACGGTGCATTATTCGTGGTAACGCGGCAAGAGTTTAGGAGGGCACGAGTTCACTCGTGCCCTTCCCGCCGGGCCACACCAGAATCAGATTATCTTTTTCCCAAACGCTGACAACGCAAGCTCGACGGCCAACTCCGCAGTCCGATTGTGTTCGTCAATCACGGGATTCACTTCTACGATTTCGAAGCTCAACATGCGGCTGTGATCGGCGATGATTTCCATCGCCAGATGGGCTTCGCGATAAGTAGCGCCGCCGCGAACTGGGGTTCCGACGCCGGGCGCGTCTTCGGGATCAATCCAATCCATATCTAGGGAAATATGGTAGCCGGCGGTACCGCGTCCGGCCATGCGCAGAGCTTCTTCAATTACCACGCGCATTCCACGTTCATCTATATCGCGCATGGTGAATACCGAAATTCCCGCCTTGTGGATGTTCTCTTTTTCGATGCTGTCTATGTCGCGGACCCCGACCAGAACGCAATTCTGCGGATTGACCTTGGGAGAGAATTTAAAAATCTCGGAAAGCTCCGGCGGCCCTATACCGAGAATGGCAGCCAGGGGCATGCCATGCACGTTTCCGCTCGGCGAAGTCGCTGGAATGTTGATATCGCTGTGAGCATCAATCCAGATCAAGCCAATATTTTGTTTCTGGCGGCGGTAAAACTCGGCGACGCCTGCGACGGTACCTGCCGCCACTGAGTGGTCTCCGCCCAAAACGACGGGGACTTTGCCGCTCTCCAGCGTTTCGACCACCAATTGCGCATGTTTGGTGCAAGTCGCGGTGATTTCTTTCAAATATTTCGCGTGCGGATCCCCCTCTGATTTCTGTTCCGCTATCGCGACGGCGATGTTTCCGGCATCTTCGACGACGTGTCCAAGAGCTTCGAGGCGCGCTTCCAGACCGGCGACGCGGACAGCCGAAGGCCCCATGTCAACGCCTCGCCGTGATTGCCCGAGATCCAAAGGGACGCCAATCACGCGAATTCTCTTCGGAGAAATGCTGGAAAACGATTGTGTGCTAGTCATAAATTATGCACTCAGATTCTGAACTCGAAAGCTAGGGATATAGCCGGTTCAGCATGCGCGGAAATGGAATGGTTTCCCGTACATGCTCCAATCCGCAAATCCACGCGACGGCGCGTTCGATTCCCATACCGAAGCCTCCGTGCGGGACGCTGCCAAACTTCCGTAGATCGAGATACCACTTAAACGCTTCTTCGGGCAGGCCATGCTCATGAATGCGTTTCACCAGCAATTCGTAAGAGGCCATGCGCTGCGAGCCGCCGATAATTTCTCCGTAACCCTCGGGTGCAAGCACATCCACGCACAGCGCCAACTCCGGCCGCACAGGGTCAGGCTCCATATAAAACGCTTTCACCGTTGCTGGGTAGCGATGCACCATCACCGGCCTGTCGAACTGCGACGAAATATAAGTCTCATCGGGAGAACCGAGATCTCCGCCCCATTCGAACTTGTGTTCCAGCGCGCCTTTAGCATGCGCCTCTTGCAGCAGCGTGACCGCTTCGTCATAGGTTATGCGTGGGAACGGCGTTGCGAGATTCTGCAACTTCGATAGATCACGTCCAATTGTTTTTAAATCAGCTTGCCGCCGATCGAGGCAGCGCTTTACGATAAAAGTGACGAACTCTTCCGCCAGCGTCATCAAGTCATCGAGGGTGGCGTAAGCGACTTCGGGCTCGACCATCCAGAATTCGGTCAAATGACGCCGGGTCTTGGATTTCTCCGCGCGAAAAGTTGGGCCGAAAGAATATACCTTGCCCAACGCCATGGCCGTGGCTTCTATGTAGAGCTGTCCGGATTGCGTTAGATAAGCTTGCTCGTCAAAATAATCAACGGGGAATAAAGTTGACGTTCCTTCACACGCCGCCGGAGTCAGAATAGGCGGGTCAGTCAGAGTGAATCCACGTTCATCGAAGAAATCGCGCGCCGCTTTGATGATCTCCGCACGCACGCGCAGGATCGCCGCCTGGCGTTGCGACCGCACCCACAAGTGACGATGCTCCATCAGAAACTCAACGCCGTGTTCCTTTGGTGAAATGGGATATGGATCGCTCTCCGACACTCGCTGCAGCACTTCCACTCCTGTGACATCAAGTTCGTAACCGCCGGGGGCGCGCTGATCAGCGCGTACTTTGCCCTCGACGATCACGCTTGACTCTTGAGTAAGCGCTTTGATGGCATCGAATATTTCCGGCGCAACAGCATTCTTCGCAACCACGCCCTGAATCACACCGCTGCCATCTCGAAAGATAGGAAACAGCAGCTTGCCGGTCGCCCGCAGGTTGTAGAGCCACCCGCGCACCGTGACCTGCTCGCCGTCGTGCTTGCCGATCTCCGCGATTGTGGTTATGGGGGATGCCATCGAATTAATTCGCTGGGTCCAGCATTTCAAAGGTCTTTTTCATCTTCTCCAGCGGATTGATCTTTTCGTCACTCTCTATCTCCAGCAACAACGGCGGAGTCTGCGGCGCCGTGCGCAGCAGGTCCATTGCCTGCTTCCAATCAACAGTTCCGCTGCCGGGCCAGAGATGAGAGTCGCGGTCCTTATTGTTGTCGTGCACGTGAGTCGAACGGATGTGGTCTTTCAAAGTTTCAAATGCTTGCGGAACGTCTGTCATGAGATTGGCGTGTCCGAAATCGAAACAGATTCCCACATCATCGAAATGCGTGGTGCGGATGAATTCCACTAGGCGCTCAGGAGTGCTGAGTTCGTTGGGAATATTCTCCAATAAAATGCGTACGCCTAGCGGTTTCGCGAACGCGCGCAAATGTTCGATGGAAGTCATGGCCGCCTCCAGCTTTCGGCCGTCGAACGTCTCTCCGCTCAAACCCACGTGTTGGATGAGAAAGCGAAACGGAATATTCTCAGCAACCTCGATGGCACGCTTAATCTCGTCCATGGCTTCGATTCGCGCCGCTCTTTCCGTGGCGACCACGTTAAGCGGCTCAGAGCCACTCCGGCCCCAGTCGTAGTCGGCGTATAAAGGAGCGTGGAGCGAGTTCAAGGTAACGCCGCTAGTGCGAAACCAATCCGCAATTTCGCGCACGTGTTGCTTACGGTTGGCGTAATCAAGGTGCTGGCGGGCCGCGAAAATCTCAATCGCTTGCGCTCCGTTGTGCGCCAATGCATCCAGTATTCCGGGATGCAGCCGCTCTTTTACATACAGGTAGGTTGAGACCGCCTTGAGCATCGTTTTATTCCTGTGCTACGTGAGTCGAATTGAAATGATATTAAATTCGGTGTTATCGCGTTGGGATATTAGCTAAAATCCCACCGCTTTGCCGTTGTTTCGGGAATCGCTCGCGCCCAACAACTGTCCGCTACGACCGTCTACGGCAATGCACTCGCCATCGCTCCAGTAGGGTTCCTGCTCAATTGTATGGCCCATCGCCACAAGTGCCTTGCGAGTGTCTGGCGAAATGCCGGGCTCAATAGAGGTGTTATCGGGCATCCATTGATGGTGGAATCGGGGAGTGTTCACGGCCTGCTGGATATCGAGGCCGTAATCCACTACTCCTATTAGGATGTTCGCGACCGTCGAGATGATCCTCGCGCCTCCGGGCGAGCCGAGGATCAGGAATAGCTTACCGTCCTTCAGCACAATGGTCGGAGTCATCGAAGAGAGCGGACGCTTACCCGGCCCAATTACGTTCGCGGGGCCTTGGATCAATCCATAAGCATTCGGAACGTCCGGCTTAGAGGCAAAATCGTCCATCTCGTCATTCAGCAGAAAGCCTAATCCGTCGGCCGTGACTCGCGAACCGAAAATATCGTTCAAGGTCGTAGTGACGGCAACCGCGTTGCCTTGGGTATCTACAATTGAATAATGCGTGGTGTGTTCGGGTTCGCGCACATTTAGTGGCTGGGGATGCGCTGCCGCATATTGCTCAAGGTCGCTGAAACTCTTCGGACGCGTGAGCACTTTACTAGCGGTGGTGTGGGCCGGATTAATGGACTCTCTCCACGCAGCTCCGTACTTCTTGTCAATCAATTGAGCGACGGGAATTTTTGCGAAGTCCGGATCGCCAAGAAATTCCGCCCGATCGAAGAATGCCCTTCGGAAGGCTTCAACGGTCAGGTGCATACCCTGAGCAGAGTGATCTCCGCTTTTTGCGAGGTCATAGCCTTCGAGGATATTTAATATTTCGATCAGCGCAATTCCGCCGGAAGAAGGAGGAGGCGCGCTGATTACCTCGTATCCACGATAGGTTCCACGTACCGCTTCGCGCTCTTTTACTTCATAGCGCGCGAGGTCGTCCGCTGTGAGCAGGCCTCCGCCTTTTTGGACCGCAGCCGCCAATTCGCGAGCCATCGCTCCCCGATAAAAGTCGTCTGGATTGTTTGCGATGCGCTCCAGAGTGTGTGCCAGTTCAGGCTGGCGGAAAATTTCACCACTCTCGTAATATTTGCCGCCGCGCTGAAATAATTTTAGCGATTGCGGGAATTTTGCAAGGTTCTCGTCGCGAAAATCCCGCGCATCTTCGTACGCCAGCGGATATCCCTCGCTCGCCAGCTTGATTGCGGGAGCCATAACGCGGGCAAGCGATAACTTCCCATATT
>JBEEGK010000079.1:0-18243 GCA_041166845.1 Acidobacteriaceae bacterium | reverse complement strand
CCTGGAGAAGGCGACTTCGAAGCTGGAGGCGGTGGCGGATCTGGCGAGTGAGGGTGACGGGAGTCCGCTGTTGGTGCACACGCCGGGGCAGAAGACGATTGAAGATGTGGCGAAGTTTCTGGGGGTGTCGCCGAAGAACAAAATCAAGACTCTGGCTTTAATAGCGAACGAGAAAGAAGAGAAGACCGGAAAATCAAAAACCCGCGGAATTGTGTTGTTGCTGCGCGGCGATCATCAGATGAATGAAGCCAAACTTTCTTCGGCAATCGCAGGCGCGGAAACCCGTCCCATGGAAGCGGAAGAAATTCAGAAGCTCTTCGGGTCGCCAGCCGGCTTTTTGGGTCCGGTAGGAATTCGCTGGGCCGAAAGCAGAGACACGCAGAAGAGCAAAGGGCAGGACACGGAGCTTCCGCTACTTTTAGTGGATAAATCCCTTGAAGGCCGTAGGAACCTCATCTCGGGCGCTAATAAAGAAGATTACCACCTGAAGAATGTGACTCCGGGACGAGACTTCCATCCGACTGCTTATGTTGACCTGCGCGGCGTCACAGCAGGGGAAGGCTGTCCAAATTGCGGTGCCCCGCTTCGCATTGACACTGCTGTCGAGATTGGACACATTTTCAAACTCGGCTACAAATATACGGAATCCATGGGTGCGCGTGTTCTCGACAAGAATGGCAAGGAAGTCACGCCCATTATGGGGAGCTACGGTATTGGGATTGAGCGCATTCTCACGGCCGCGATCGAACAGAGCAATGACGAGAACGGATTCTGGTTGCCCTCACATATCGCGCCGTTCGAAATCGTGGTGACGCCTGCAAACGTTAAGGAGGACGCGGTGCGTCAGGCCGCCGAGGACATCGCGCAAAAACTCGACGAGGCTGGATTTGACGTCTTATTGGACGACCGCGACGAAAGGCCGGGGGTTAAGTTTAAAGATGCCGACCTGGTGGGAATTCCCTACCGCGTTACCGTGGGAAAGAAGGTTACCGAAGGCACTGTGGAGATCGTTCCACGCTCGACGCGGGAAATCCACGATGCTAGCATCGGTTCAGTAGTCGAGTACTTTGAAAAAAGTCTCAGGTCCGAGCGCTGATCTAGGAGCGCAGGCCGCGACTGCGGAGCTTCTGATGTCGACCCTGAAACTCATCTTCGGGATTTTCGTAATCGTCGCAGGCGTGTATCTGGGCGCGAAGATTATTCCTGTGTTCTTCGCGAATTACCAATTTGAAGACGCTCTCAAGACCCAAGCGGTGATGAGCACGAATAACTCCGATTCCGAGGACGTGATTCGCGACCTGGTCTACAGAAAAGCGCAAGATTTGGAAGTTCCGCTCACGAGAGACAGCATTAAGGTGCAGCGCGTCGGGACCCAGGGTTCCGGTTCCGTCAGCATTGAAGCACCCTACACTGTTCACCTCGATCTGCCCGGCTATAGCACCGATTTGCACTTTACTCCGGCCACCAAAAACAAGAGTATCCTCTAGCATCAACCCACTGAGAATCCATCTCATTTAGAATGATGATCAGGATGTTTTCATTCAGCACGGCTTCCGCTCTGGCTGTGCGATGAAATATAGGATTCTGTAGTCATACCCCTTAACCCAACGTGGCCATAAAACTCAAAATTCCTCAAAATAAAAAACGACGGAGCAAGAGCGGCGGATTTCTGGGCCGCGATCCGATAATTCGGATCGCTCTTATCATTTTCGCTGTCCTTGCAATCGCGATCACTTCGGTATTTTCCTATTATTACGTTAAGTACGATCGCATCATCCAGCACCGCTTTGAAGGGAAGATTTTTAGCAATTCCGCAAAAATTTATGCAATCCCAAAGGCTATTCGTGTAGGACAGAAAGTCAGCGCCACTGAAGTAGCGGCGGAGTTGCGGCAAGCTGGCTACACGGACAGCGATGGACGGGCTGAACTTGGCAGCTACAGGCTACTAAGCGGCGGTGGCATTGAGATCAAGCCTGGACCGGCTTCTTATCACAGCCCGGAAGCGGCGACGGTCAAAATCCGGGGCGGGCTGGTGCAAAGCATCACCGGAAACTCCGGCGATCTAGACGCTTACGAACTCGAGCCGGTGATGATTACCTCTCTGTTCGACGCCGGACAACGTTCCAAGCGGCAGGTCGTCAAATACGAAGAAATTCCTAAAGTCTTGCGGGACGCCGTGCTCGCCATCGAAGATCGCAGGTTCTTCCAACATAGCGGCGTGAATTTTCTGCGTATGGCGGAGGCTACTTGGATTGACCTCACGCGTCAGCGTCATGACCAGGGCGGCTCCACTCTGACGATGCAGCTTTCGCGAGGATTTTTTCTGACCCCGCAAAAGACGGTCAAGCGGAAGCTGGTCGAAATGCTGATTGCGATGGAGATGGAACAGAAGTTAAGCAAGCAGCAGATTTTTGAGTTTTACAGCAACTGGGTTGATCTCGGACAGCGAGGTTCTTTTTCGATCAACGGCTTCGCCGAGGCAACGCGAGCCTACTTTAATAAAGACCTGAAAGACATTACTCTGCCGGAAGCTGCGCTCCTGGCCGGCATTATTCAGCGCCCCAGCTATTTGTCTCCATACCGACATCCGGAGCGCGCGCAGGAACGCCGCAACCTCGTGCTCGACAGCATGGTAGAAACTCATTCCATCACTATGGAGCAAGCGGAAAAAGCGAAGGCCGCTCCACTGAAGCTTGCGCCCCCCAACGTGGAAGCTAGTGACGCGCCCTACTTTATAGACCTCGTGCGCGAGACCCTCATCGGAAAACTGAACGAGCGTGAATTGAACGAGCAGTCTTATCGCATATACACCACTCTGGACCCGTCATTGCAGAAAGTTGCGGCGCAGGCGGTTGAAGCTGGAATGAAGTTGGTGGACGACCAGATCACAAAGCGGCGCACCAAGCGAGTCAAGATCGGCAAGAACAAATATGAAAACAGAGTGACTCCGGGGCCACAAGCGCAGGTCACTCTGATCGCGATGAATCCTCACACCGGAGAAGTTCTGGCGTTGGTGGGCGGACGCAATTATTCCTTCAGCCAACTCAATCACGCCTCAGCTAGAAGGCCAACTGGATCTATTTTCAAGCCGTTCGTTTATGCTGCCGCGATGAACACCGCACTCGATGGGACGACTCCAGTAATAACGCCGGCTTCGATGATCGAAGATCAACCGGGGACTTTCTCCTATGGAGATCAGATTTACGAGCCCCGCAATTACAAAGAGGAATATCACGGCGAAGTTACCGCGCGTTACGCCCTCGCTCTATCGTTGAACAACGCGACGGTGAAACTCGCCGAACAAGTGGGATATGACAAAGTCGCAACGCTGGCGAAGAACGCCGGCATCACCTCGGTGAAAGCTACTCCAGCGATGGCATTGGGCGCCTACGATGCGACGCCTTTAGATATGGCTTCTGCTTATACGGTCTTTGCCAATGGCGGACAGCGTCTCTCTTCGCTGCTGGTGAATTCTGTTCGCAATTCGTCCGGTGACATTGTCACCGATTTTAAAGCGGATAAACGTCAAGTCACGGATCCCCGTGTCGCTTTTGTGATGACCGACATGATGGAAGGCGTTTTGAATTTCGGCACAGCGTATGAAGTGCGGCAGCGCGGATTCACTGCTCCAGCGGCAGGCAAGACTGGAAGTTCGCACGATGGATGGTTCGCGGGTTATACCAGCAATCTTCTCTGCATCGTGTGGATTGGCTACGATGATTACAGCGATATCCGATTGAGCGGAGCTCAGACCGCCGCGCCGGTATGGGCAGAGTTCATGAAGAAGGCGGTTGCTCTTCCCCAATATTCCGACGTCAAAGCCTTCACACAGCCTTCCGGAGTCGTTGACGTGCAATTGGATAAAGCTACGAACCTGCTTGCAACCCCTTCGTGCCCAGAGACTTACACCGCCGCTTTTATCGCTGGCACGGAGCCGAATACGACTTGCGAGCAGAGCACTGGGGTTTCGGGCTTCTTCTCCCGAATTTTCGGATTGGGTGGGCAAAAGCCCATGCCGCCACCAGGTTCGTCTGCCGAGGGAGGGGATGAGGCCCAAAGCCAAACCGCCCAAGCCGGTCAAAAAAAGAAAAAGGGGATTTTGGGCAAAATTACGGGTATCTTTAAAGACGACAAAACGTCTAACCCTCCGCCAAGTCCTCCGGACGACAACGGAAACACGTCTCACTGAGTGACTTGTTGCCCGACCAGCTTGACGGTTGAGGATTTGTCATCGAGGTGAGCTTATGCGTCGCCCGGTATTTCCCTTCCTCGCTGTTCTCTTCCTTGCAGTTCTTTCCGTCACACTAACTTTGCGGGCCCAAGGCTCACGCGTAGACCAGGTTCAGGTGAGTCCGCCTATGCGGCGGGCGGAGCCTCCAAGCACGTCAGCTTCGGTGGAAGAACTGGAGAAACGCGGCGATCAGCTTCGCGGGAATAAGGCTTATCTGGACGCGCTCGACTACTATTACGCGGCCCTCGTGAAGAGCCCGAGCAACGCTCAGATTTATAACAAAGCCGGAATCGCGCAGCTTCAGTTGCAGCACTACAAAGAAGCCAAGAAAAGTTTCGAACATGCCATCAAGGCCGACCGCCAGCGCGCGGACGCTTACAACAATCTTGGCGCTGTGCTCTATGAAGAGAAAAAATATGGCGGCGCAATTAAGAACTACGACCACGCTCTCAATTTAGAAGCCGACAATGCGACTTTTTACAGCAACCTGGGCGCCGCTTACTTCGCCAAAAAAGAATTCGAGAAGGCAGCAGTGAATTACGCGAAGGCACTCCAGCTTGACCCTAATGTTTTCGACCATCATTCGCGAACTGGAATCTCCGCGCAGCTACCTTCTCCGGAAGATCGAGCGCGCTATGCCTTTGTGATGGCCAAACTCTACGCAAGCATTGGTGTTGCAGATCGTTCACTGGAATATCTGAGACGGGCCATGGAAGAGGGATACAAAGGAGTGGAGGCAGTCTATAAAGATCCCGAGTTTGCCGGCTTGAGAAAGGATGCGCGATTCACTGAGTTGATGGCGTCGCGTCCGATAGCGATATCGAACTAAGGCCCAAGCTCCCTTGAGATGTCATTCTGAGCGGATGACAGCAGTAAATGTTGTTTGACTCCGAAACTTTCTGTCCACTACGGGTTATAGCTACTAACTGCTCCTGAAAACGTAAGTGAGTAAGGACCACCCACCGGATGTCGCCCCGAGTTGTACCCCAAGCAAGGCATCCGGTGGCTTTTAGTTTTTGGATAACTGTTTACCTACGCGAAGCTTTTCTTGAGCTATTGTCGTCCGGAATCAGGTCTTTCATTCCCACGTCCTCTAAAGCCAGCGCCTTTTTCTTGGGATTTTTCGTGCCGATGTATTGATCCACTACATCCTCCCACTTGCCTTGCGCTTTGAGAATGTATTCGATGGCATCTCGCAAGGCGCCATCACCCCCGCCGTGGCGAGTGACGTAGTGTGCCTCTTCTTGGACCTCGTCGCGAGCATTTGCGACAGCGATGGCAAATCCGCAACTGCGCATGGCGGGCAAGTCAATCACGTCGTCTCCGACAAAAGCGGCTTCGCTTGAAAGGATTCCGGCCTCTTCAATAATTTCTTCGAAAGCCGCGAGTTTGTCCTGGATACCTTGATGAACATATTTGATGTTCAGATCGCGGGCGCGAAGGGCGACAGTCTGGGAGACGCGTTTCGTGATCAGTCCGGTCTTAATGCCCGCCAGGTGTGCCAGAGAAATCCCCGCACCATCGTGCGCGTGAAAACCTTTCACTTCGATGAAGCCCTCTCCTGGCGCGCTGCGAGGTTCTTCTGAGCTTTCGGAAGTCGGGATGATGAAAAGTTTGCCATCGGTGAGGACTCCATCCACGTCAAACAGCAGAAGTTTAATTTTGCGGGCGCGCTTTTTTGACATTCGCGGATTTTAGCATTGGAGAGCAATTGCCTGTCTTGAAGGTGCGCGAAGATAGCGTCTCGAGTGATATCTGTTCAGGGCGAAGATTTTACGAACAAACGTCTATCTCGAAAACGTTTTTCCGGATAAAATAGCGGGAAATCATGGCTGTCTTAGTTCCTCCGCCCCCAGTTTCTTTCGACCTTCTTCCTAAAAGTTCGCCCCTAGCGTGGGCGCATCCCCTGGTGCGGGATTGGTTTGTCCGGCGCTTTGGAACGCCCACGGAGCCGCAAGAGCAAGGCTGGCCGCACATTCTGGCTGGCCGTACGACTCTTATTTCTGCGCCGACCGGCTCTGGCAAAACGCTGGCGGCTTTTCTTGCCTGCATTGATCGCCTGGTACGGAAGGCACTGGCGGGCGATCTTCACGACCGCACCGAGGTTCTGTATGTATCGCCGTTGAAGGCGCTGGGAAACGACATCCAGAAAAATCTCGAGATTCCGCTGGGCGAGATTTTCCAAATGGCCGGCGAACGCGGCATGCTGATGCCACAGATCCGTACCGCCGTTCGCACCGGCGACACGCTGATGCACGAGCGGCGCGCCATGTTAAAGCGCCCGCCACATATCCTCGTTACCACGCCAGAGTCTCTCTACATTCTGCTGACGGCAGAAAAGAGTCGCGCGATTCTGTGCGATGTCGAAACCATAATCGTGGATGAAATTCATGCGGTGGCGGATGACAAGCGCGGCGCGCATCTAACGCTATCACTGGAGCGTTTGCACGCGTTATGCGGTCGCCCTCCCGTGCGCATCGGGCTCTCGGCGACGCAGAAACCGATCGAAGACATCGCACACTTCCTCACCGGCAATGGACGCGAGATTCCTGTCGTCGTCAATGTCGGTCACCGCCGCAAACTTGATCTTGCGGTCGAAGTTCCCGCCAGCCAGCTCGGGGCCGTCGCCAGCAACGAGATGTGGGACGAAATCTACATCCGGCTGGTCGAACTGGTTGAACAGCATCGTTCCACATTAGTTTTCGTCAACACTCGCCGCATGGCCGAGCGGCTCTGTCATCAGCTGGGAGAACGCCTTGGGGAAGACAATGTCGCCGCGCACCACGGCAGTCTCTCGCGCAAGCTTCGCCTGACAGCGGAATCGAAGCTCAAAGAAGGCAAGATCAAAGTTCTGGTGGCAACCGCATCGCTGGAATTGGGAATTGATGTTGGATTCGTTGACCTCGTGGTACAGATTAGTTCGACGCGGGCCATCGCTGTTGCGCTCCAGCGCGTAGGCCGCTCAGGCCACTGGCGGGGCGCGATTCCGAAAGGAAGATTCTTTGCCACAACTCGCGATGAACTGCAGGAATGCGCTGCACTGGTGTGCGCGATCCGACAAGGCGATCTTGATCACATCATTATTCCGGACGCGCCCTTTGACATTCTCGCGCAGCAAATTGTAGCCATGTGTTCGGCGGAAGAATGGGATGAAGACGCGCTTTTCGAGCTCGTCCGGCGCGCCTATCCCTATCGAAATCTAACGCGCGAAACCTATGAAGGCATTTTGGAAATGCTTTCCGAGGGAATCGCTGCGCGTCGTGGCCGTTACGGCGCCTACCTCCACCGCGATCAAGTGAACCGCAAGCTGCGCGCCCGCCGAGGCAGCCGCCTGGCCGCGATCACTAGTGGGGGAGCGATTCCGGAGACCGCGCTGTTCACAGTAGTGGCCGAGCCGGAAGGCATCGTTGTTGGCACGCTGGATGAAGATTTCGCCGTTGAGAGCAATGCGGGCGACATCATGCTGCTGGGAAATTCCTCGTGGAGAATCCGTCGAGTGGAGGGCAAGTCCGGACGCGTGCTGGTGGAAGACGCGCACGGCGCGCCTCCGACTGTTCCCTTCTGGCGAGGCGAGGCTCCCGCTCGCACGGAAGAGCTGTCTCTGCAGGTGGCCGCTTTGCGGCAGGAGGTGAGCGATAGGCTGCCAAAGGTTTCTCCGGTCGGGGCGTGGCAAAGTTTGCCGGAAATTGCTGAGACAGTCGCATGGCTAAAGGAAGAATGCGGTGTTGATCACTCAGGCGCGGAACAAATCGTTGAGTATATTCTCCAGGGCCGGGCAGTACTGGGAGCGGTACCGACGCAAAGCACCGTGATTGCGGAGAGGTTTTTCGATGAGGGCGGCGGCATGCAATTAGTAATTCATGCGCCCTTCGGCGGCCGTATCAACAAAGCCTGGGGACTGGCGCTCCGCAAGCGATTCTGCCGCAGCTTCAACTTTGAATTGCAGGCTGCCGCCACCGAGAACGGGCTGAATATCGCACTGGCTGAGCAGCACAGTTTCCCGCTCGCAGATGTATTTCATTTTCTGAGTGCGGATACCGTGCAGCCGGTGCTGGAGCAGGCCGCCTGTGTATCTCCGATATTCGCGACGCGCTGGCGCTGGGACGCGAACCGCTCGCTAGCTTTGCTGCGTTTTCAGGGTGGCAAGAAAGTTCCGCCTCAGATTCAGCGCATGCGGGGCGACGATCTGCTCGCCTCGGTGTTTCCGGACGTAGCTGCCTGCCAGGAAAACATAGTTGGTGATATTCAGATTCCCGATCATCCTCTCGTGAATGAAGTAATGAAAGATGTGCTGCACGAAGCCATGGACCTCGACGGCCTGCAAGATCTTTTGCGGGGTATGGCCGATGGACGGATTCGCTGCATTGCGGTGGATACTCCCGTGCCTTCGCAGTTTTCGCACGAGATTTTGAATGCAAATCCGTATGCGTACCTCGACGATGCTCCTCTTGAAGAACGCCGGGCGCGCGCCGTGGAAATGCGGCGCATTCTGCCTGAGTCGGTGCTGGAGGAAGTTGGGAGGCTTGATCCGGCGGCGATTGCACAGGTCAGAAGTGAAGCCTGGCCTGACGTTCGCGATGTGGATGAACTGCACGATGTGCTGCACACCTTGATTGTTTTGCCGGAGACAGATCCCGGAGCAGAAACTCGTTCTTCCGCAGAATTGCAAAATGGGATATCAGCCTCGTCAAAAAGATGGGCTGGGATGTTCGAACTGTTGGCGGAACAAGGCCGTGTCACTAGAGCCCTCAGTGATGACAAAATTGTCTGGGTCGCTGCTGAGCGTGCAAAATGCGTCAGGCTGTTATATCCGGACGCGAAATTTGATCGTGAGCCCGCTGATGTAAATGAAACGGTTATCTCAGCCGACGATGCATTACTGGCGTTGACCACTGGCTGGATGACTCACATTGGTCCCACGACAGCACAACAAATTGGCGAAACGGTCGGGTTGCTAGCCTCCGAAATCGAGAAAACATTCTTGCGCATGGAGGCCAGTGGTTCGATCTTGCGAGGCAAATTCACCGAGCAATCTTTGCACGCCGACCCCACTTACGGAAACGAGTGGTGCGACCGGCGTCTGCTGGCTCGCATTCATCGCCTTACTGTAGCCACTCTAAGAAAGCAGATTCAGCCGGTAACGGCTGCGCAATTCATGCGCTGGCTGCTGCGCTGGCAGCACGTGGCTCCGGGATCGCAGGTGCAGGGCGAACGCGCAACATTCGATGTGCTTCGACAGTTGCAGGGATTCGAAATCCCCGCGAACGCCTGGGAGCGGCACATATTGTGCGCAAGAATTTCCAACTACGAATCGAAATGGCTTGATCAGCTTTGCCTCACCGGCGTCTTGGGATGGGGACGACTATCTCCGCATCCCGCGACTCTTGAGGATTCAGCTGCCGGAAAACGACGGGTAATTCCAACCAGCGTGGCTCCGATTACATTTTTCGTACGTGAGGAATCCGATTGGATGTCTCCACATAATCCGGCGGCGGAGAATGCTGCCGCGCGCGGCCTCAGCGAAGGAGCAAAGCAGGTTCTGGAATTCCTTACTCACCGCGGCGCATCCTTTTTCGCTGACATTGTTCGTGGCACCGACAAGCTGAAAGCAGAAATTGAAACCGCGCTCTGGGAACTCGTTGCTGGGGGCATCGTTACTGCGGATGGCTTCGATAATCTACGGGGCCTGATAGATCCGAAGCGCCGCTCGGGACCACAAGGCTTTTCAGGCAATGGACACGCCACACGCCCCCGTCACAGCAGTGGACGATGGGCGCTGCTTTACACCGATCAAATCGTCGAGCGCAATCGGGCGGTGGAAGCTACCTGCTGGATGCTGCTCAAACGCTACGGAATCGTCTTTCGCGACGTGTTGGCGCGCGAAACGAATCTTCCAAAGTGGCGCGAGTTACAAATGGCATTCCGCCGCTTGGAAGATCGCGGTGAAATCCGAGGGGGACGATTTATTGACGGTTTTCTCGGAGAGCAATTCGCTTTGCCGATCGCTGTCGAATCGCTGCGTGCCACCCGAAAACCCGCCGCGAGTGGAGAAATCGTCACCATCTCCGCCGCCGACCCGTTGAACCTGGTCGGAATTGTTGTCCCGGGCGACCGCGTTCCCGCGATCTCAGGACGCACCGTGACATTCCGCGATGGGGTTGCCGTTCCGCCCGAGGAAACGCTAGCCTTGTCGCAGGCTGCTGGATAACTGCCCTACGGCATATCCAGTTTCAACACCGTCGCCGGATCAAGATAGATTCCCTGCCAGCGCACAGCAATATGCAGATGAGGGCCGGATGCCCGGCCGCTGCCACCGCTCAATCCAATTTGTTGTCCTCGCTTAACGTGATCGCCCTCTTTGACCGCAAATTCTGAAAGATGTAAGTAGAGAGTCAACAGTCCCTGGCCATGATCAATCACTACACAATTTCCCTCAAAGAATAAAGACCTTGCCAGAAGAACAGTTCCGCTATTGAGCGCCGCCACGCTGGTACCGGTCGGCACGGCAAAATCCAGCCCCTGGTGGGTACTCTGCGCCTTTCCGTTGAAGACGCGCTGCGTGCCGAAAACATCCGAGATCCGCGCGCTTACCGGAGGCAGAAATTTTCCTGACCATTCGCGCTCGAGACCGACTGACTTAAATATGTCTGCCTTTACAGATTTATCTTCTTTGATTTTCTGCAACTGTTCCCGAGCAGGTTCGGTGTATTGCTTCGCGACAGCAATCGCCATTTTCGGATAATGAGCGCTCGCTACAGTCACTTTTTGCCAGAGAGAGATAGTCTTTCCCCGCGGAACCTCTCCGGCTAATTGCAGTGTGTAGGCTCCGGGCTTGGTCTCGAGGCTTACACCTGAAACTCCATACCAAAGTCTGGTCTTGTTGTTGAAGCTGAAAAACACTTCGTGTCCAAACCAGTTGCCGGTGAGAGAGCGCAATTTGATGGGGCTAGAAACGCGAAACAATATAGGAGAGCCGTTGACCAATCGTTGAGGTTGCCAGTGCACGGACAACCGCGAAGGCGTAGGCGGGTCGTGTGGCCGATCAGCCTGAGAGAAAGCAGGTGGTGCGAGAAAAATCGCCGCCACTATCACAAAAAGTCTATTGAATTCTGGTCTTGATTGGTTGATGCGCACTTAATTGCAGCGTAGCACAGGTAGAAGTCGCCGCAATGGCAACCGCGGACGACGAATTCAGAATCTAACGGCCACACTTATGGCCGACTCCGCCCTGACGACTGAAGAACAACTCGAATCCATCTGGGCTCTGGGCGGCTTGACAGCTAAGCAGCTTGCGCGGCGTGTCTGGACGGGCATCAACGAGACCAACCTGTTCGGTCGTGCGTCCGAACTCGCGTACAACTTCCTGCTCGCGCTATTCCCGCTCGTGCTCTTCCTGCTTTCACTTTTCGGACTATTCGCTTCCCGCGGCACTCAGCTGCGCTCAAATCTGATGTTTTATTTTGCCCAGGTATTGCCGCCCATGGCATTTCAGGTCATCAATCAGACCATCAGCGAGGTGACCAAGAATTCCAGCGGCAGCAAGATAACGTTTGGCATCGTCGTGTCTCTCTGGGTGTCAGCGGGAGGCATGAACTCGATGATGTCCACTCTCAACGGCGCTTACGGCGTTCGCGAAAGGCGCCCGTTGTGGAAGGTCCGAGGGATCGCGGTATCCCTCACAATCGCCATCGCGACCCTTGTCATTTCCGCGCTCATCCTGGTGCTGGTGGGCGGCCACATCGCGGATTTTCTTGGCTCAGAGCTTGGATGGCGTATTTCGTCGTAAAAGCGTGGAAGATTTTTCAGTGGCCCGCGGCGCTCGCTTTCCTTGTGCTCTCATTCTCGCTGATCTATTTTTATGGCCCAGACCTGAAAGAACAGCATTGGTATTGGATTACACCGGGATCGATTTTCGGAGTTCTCGTCTGGCTGGCAGCGTCGTTTGCATTCCGCGCTTACTTGCACTTTTACAACAGCTACTCCGGAACCTATGGATCTCTGGGAGCAGTGATCATTCTTATGGTCTGGTTTTACGTCACTGGATTGGCATTCTTGATCGGAGGCGAGATCAATGCCCAGATCGAACATGCCTGAAGCCAAGCTCGACCACCAAAAAGCGGCGTAGAAATATTTCCGGTTCTCTTTTTCCTTTTTTAATGTCCAATAAAAAAGGGGCACGCGAAGTGCCCCTAAGTGTTGCAGCTGTTTCCGTTTACTGGCAGTTCACGCCTTCAAAGGGAGAAAGCGTGGTCAGAGTGGTAGTGTCCGGATAGCTGTAGGCACCGGCAAACGCGTCAGACGGTGATTTGAATTCGAACCATTGCAAGAGCGCCTCATTTTGCGGATGGTAAGTTCTTCCATTCATTTTGATCGGAAATACATCTTTGGGAAGTCCTTCAATCACGTCTCCATCTTCCAGATTATCCTGGCAGTTTCCATTCGGAGACAGCCACCACGGAACAATGTTGTGAATTCCGTCGCTGGCTACGAACGGATCGTTGAACGATTCAGCGACTTCATGGCTGAGGGCCGTGATGTCCGCAAAGCCCCCGCCAAATAAACCTTCGCTGATCCAGCTGGCATAATCCAGGACGTAGCGTTTTTCCAGATTCCCGTTTTCTGCATTGCCCGGCTCGAAATCATAGCTGTGGAAACCCAGTACGCAGCATTGGTTCGGGTCTCCGTTGAAGAACAGGTAGGTATTGGGGAAGAGAAAGGTAGAGAGATCTTTTGTTGTTATGTCTCCCGCATTTTCCGCCGCGCCCACCGGTGTAGTGGTGTCCGTGGGCGTTGCGGGGAAAAGCAAGTTAGCGAACACATCAATGTCAGCCAAAATAAACTGGCAGCAGGTGCCATCAGCATTGCGCGAAAAGAAGTACGAGCCACGCGGCAATGCCATGACGCGACCTCTCTTGACTTGACCATTCAAAAGAGTGTGCCAGTCCCAACGCATACGTTTGTAGAATTCCGCGCGCTGCACCGCGTCGGTCACCTGCGTGGGTTTATCGCTGGTGCTGTAGGTATGGTTTTTGAAGACTGGAGAATTGGCGGTGGGGGCAACAAAGGCATCCGGGCTTGAAACCATCGGGATACCGTCCACCATGCGGATGGACCCGTCCTTATCAAGCAAGATCACGGTCACGGGAACGATGGGAGCGTTCACGCGAGTGGTGCCGCCCTTTTCTGGTGGATTTCCGACCATGGTATATAACCAGAGATCGCGAGGCACGCCATTTTGATCTACACCCTTTGCGTGGAAATCTCCATTCCAATTTACCAACGAATCAATTCCAGAAATGCTGGAGAAATTTCTAACGCCCGCAGAATTGTGCCGGGTACCCTGAGGCAACTTTTTGGCATACTGTGGACGGCTGGTGCGCAGATGACTTGGCGAAACTTCATCCGGCAGCTTGTGTGCAAATCCGAAAGAAGTTCCCACGAACGCTGCCAAAAAGAAAATCAGCGTTTTAAGAATTAGGGAGAATTTCATTTGATACCTGCCTTGGGAGCATTGAGATGGCGATTAGTACGACGGGGGGGTTGAGGGGTCATACCACGCACCGGAATAATACACAGGAAAGCTGAATGCGGCAACCAACTTGATGTTCCGGTGAAAACAAAATTGCGACGCACGGCGTCCAATCAATCCGAAGTTGAAATTGCGCAATATTTTGCTTGACTGCAAACTTTTGCACTGAGATTTTGATTCGGTGTCATTTCATGCAATAACAAACGTTGGCTGAACACCTCAACAGTTGCGGGGTGTGAAGGATGCGTATATTATTCGGTTCGCTGTTGGTGTGACCGCTCATCCCTCTGAAGCGAGTTCCCGCCAATTGTTTTCGGTAGTTTTCTTGATGGAACTGTTTCTTCTCTCGCCGTTGTCATTTCCACCGCGCGCTCATGGGAGTGACCTGTGGCTGTCCGGTTTCCTAACCTACGTTTTCTCTCAAATAAATTCCAGGAGGCATCATGGTAGTTAAAAAAAACACGTGCTGGCGCACGCGCGCCGGCCTTTGCGCGGGACTTGGAGCTTTGCTCCTGCTCGCATCTCCCTTCACTTTTGCAAAATCTAAAAAAGCTCCCCAATCCATTGAACACATGACCGTGTTGCATACCGCTGCCATACATGCAAGTCCGGTGGGAAGCGGCGCTTTCGCTGCGCCAGAAACGGACGAACAGCCTGAGCGCGGCCTCAAAGGATCGGCAATGAGTTCGCTTGGTTCCACCCGCCGGTCTAATTTGCCAATCCCTGGAAAACGCTCTTCAGCTTTCGGAGCCGCGGCCTCCCTCAACAGCGGCACTCTTCCCTTGCCGGCGCCGGTGGCGCCGAGCAGCACAGTGGTTCCTTGGCAGTCCGCCAAATTCATCGGTTTCGACGGATTGAGCAACATTGACCAACGCACAGCGAACAACGGCAATCAGTTCAGTCTCGAACCGCCGGATCAAGGCCTTTGTGCCGGCAACGGTTTCGTGATGGAAACCGTCAACGACGTCATTCGCGTTTATGACAAATCGGGCAACGCGCTCACCGGGGCGGAAGATCTGAATTCATTCTTCGGATTAGCGCCGCAGATTATCCGTAAGCCCAATCCAAACGAAAGTATTATTGGCCCGTTCCTCAGCGATCCGCGTTGCTTTTACGATCATCAGACGCAGAGATGGTTCGTGAGTGAACTGGAGCAGGATAATGGCAATAACACCGGCGCGACTGGCCGCAACCTCAATCTGCTCGCTGTCAGCCAGACCAGTGATCCGACGGGAGCCTTCACCGTATTTCAATACGACGTTACAGATGACGGACAAAACGGAACTCCAAGTCATGGTGGATGCCCCTGTTTTGGCGACCAGCCCTTGCTGGGGGCCGATCAGTATGGCGTCTATCAATCCACTAATGAATTCGGAGCCGGCTTTAACGGGGCGCAGATTTATGCGATCTCGAAAGCGCAGCTCGTGGCAGCCGCGAGTTCATCTGGCTCTAGTCTGCCTGTGGTCGTGCACTTCGACGCGTCACAACAGCTAGTGCCCTTTGGAGGTCAGTCCTACACTATTCAACCCGCTATCACTGCTGGATCCCACAGCTATGAGGCTTCTCTGAACGGCGTTGAGTACTTCCTCAGCGCTTTGCAGTTCGGCAATCCGGGATTCGAAGTCTTCGACAACCGGATCGCGGTCTGGGCGATTACAAACACCAAGTCGTTAAGCAGCAAATCACCTGTTCTGACTTTGTCGTTTAACATCGTCAACACTGAGACTTATGGCCAGCCTGATGCTGCAACGCAAAAAGCGGGAGAGATTCCTCTTGGTGCGTCGCTTGATGAGCCACTCGAAATGCTCGAAACCAACGACGATCGCATGAACCAAGTCACCTACTCCAATGGCTTGCTCTATGGTGCGGTCAATTCGAAACTGATGGTTGGAGGAGCATCCCAGACGGGTACTGCCTGGTTTGCCGTGGATCCTAGTTTCCACGGGCCAACGCTGAAGGGCAAGATCGCTCATCAGGGTTATATTGCCGTGGCTGGCAGCGACGTTATTTTCCCGTCCGTTGGAGTGGACGCGGATAGCGATGGAGCCATCGTGTTCACCTTGACCGGACCGCACTACTTCCCCAGTGTCGCTTATGCGATTCTGGATAAGGGCAAGGTGTTTAAAGTGGTCCACGTAGGGGGCGCAGGTCAGGATCCCGAGGACGGCTTCACCGGGTATCCTGAGTTCGGCGGTAATGGAATCGCTCGCTGGGGCGACTACTCCGCTGCAACTTCAGACGGCGAGAGAATCTGGTTTGCTTCGGAATATATTCCGCAAGCTTGCAGTGCCAATGCGCCGCCTTGCCGCGAAGTGCTTTTCAACTGGGGCACGTTTATCGGATCGGTGAAGCTCCAGTAATTGAAGGCAAGTCGCTGTAGATACTCGAAGGGCAACGATCAAAAGTCGTTGCCCTTTTTTCTTATGGAGCCTGGATCGATTCTGGATTCGCAGACGTAATGGCTCCTTACCGTTCGCAGAAACTCAAATGGTGTCAGGCGTCGGTTTCACATGGAAGATCGGCGCAAAAGTCCTACGCACTCTCGCAAAGACTACGATCCACAGCACCGTGACAAACAATGCCAGCGGAAGACCTTCTGGATTCATGAGGCTGTGAAACAACAAAATGTTGACAATGATCGGTGCCAGAACGGCGAGGGCCAACGGCACAAACCTATTTGTAAGCAGCAGCACTCCGGCGATCAGCTGGAGCAGAAAGACCAAAACCATGTAGTGGGACATCACCATCACGGTGAAATATTGGACGGCCAGGGGTTCTGGGACTGGTTTCTGAGGGATGAAATGGAAAAATCCATTCAGCCCGAACACAGTGAAAGTTAATCCCAAAAGGTATCGAGAAATGGTGGCTGCTATTTTCATTTGAATCTCCTTTCGTACATTCGATGCTTATACGACATATGTTGGATTCAGAATATACGACACATGTCGCTTTAGGCGGTTTTGGTGGTAAGATAAGTCATGGCAGGGGTTATTCAGACCACAGCGAACAGAGTGGATCCCAGGATTCACAGGACGCGCCAAATGCTGCTCGGCGCCTTGGAACGCCTGTTGAAGTCAAAAAGTATTGAGCAAATATCGGTCGCCGACATTGCTCAGGAAGCCACCGTCAATCGCGCAACGTTCTACGATCACTACATCGACAAATTCAGGTTGCTGGAAGGGTTGGTCGCATCGCGATTCGAAGATCATCTGCGCAATCGTAATGTCGCTTTCGACGGCTCCTGTCCTACCGCTCTGAACGCCATCGTCCTTGCCACCTGCGACTACCTCGCGGAGGTCTCGCACATCGGATGTCCTGAACAACGCCAAATGGAGAAGCACTTCGAAGCGGCGATGATCTCGGTGGTACGCGGAATGATCCTCGGGGGCTTTAGGCAGCATCCTCCGCAGAGCAGCCTTCCGCCAGAGCTGATTGCAGCGATCATAACCGGTGCGATTTATGGCGGGGCGAGAGAATGGGCAGGAAATACTATGCAGTATTCCGCGGATGCCTTGGCGCAGTCGATCGTGGCTCTGATTACTCCTTTACTGGTGCCGAGTGAATATTCAGCCGTTCACGAGGCTGAGACATTGTCGCCATCCCTTTGAATAGCTGATTACTGTTCGAACCCGGAAGACTGAATCGACAGCAACGAAGCCAAGCGCTTCCTGTCCTAGCGCCGGAATAAATAGCTTATCTTCACGAAAAACTGTCTGCCGTCATTAATGAAGCTGTTGCTGCGAACCAAGCCAGGGCCGTTCGGGATGCATGTCGCAGAGTCTGGCAGTTGCTCACACAGTCCGGGAACAAGGTTTTCGAGATTGCTGTTGTAGCCTGCGTACACCGCCGTTCCGGGGTGTGGTAAATAAGTGATGAGGAAATCGAAGTTCAGATTTTTTGTGGTCGTTAGCGAGCTCTGCGCCGGATTAGCCAACAGTCCGTTGTACTGTCCAATGACGCGGACGGACAGGGCGGGCGTGAATTGATAATTCCATTTAGAACGAAAGATATCATTGTTAAACGCCGATTGTTTCGTTCTGCCATTCAATACCCGCTCAAGAATATAGGTATTATCAATTTGCAGATGGCGCGTCGGTTTTAAACTCATCGTTTGAGTGATGGCAGTCTCATCGCCCGTTATCGGAAGCATCCCCGTCGGAACATCAATGAGTACCGTAGCGTCCCGAAACACCCTGGTGTTAAATGTCAGCTTGCTGAGAGGACTGCCTTTCAGGACAAATCCTAGGATGTGTTGAACATACTTTCGATTGTCAGGAAGACCGGCAAAATCCACCGGCCGAAGGATGTCGGATTCGTAACCGACGATCGGCGCGACGATTAGATTGGGTTTGAAATTGAAGACCCAGTCGAAACTATAATTTTGCTGAACTGCGACGCCGTTGTGATCGAAGAGATTATGACTTTCGGCCTCCGGGCCATGAAACACCAGATGCTTGCCTTCCGGACGCCAATAAAAATGAAA
>JBEEGK010000078.1:0-3911 GCA_041166845.1 Acidobacteriaceae bacterium | reverse complement strand
TAAGGTTTATCGGATGGGAGCGTTCGATTTTCTGGCGGCGTATGTGGTGTTGGAGGATGCGTGGTACATCATCCCTGCGAAGCTGATTCGCGGGCTGAGGTCAGTTTCATTGTGCACGACGGGCGGCGAAGCGAAGTATGAAGAGTATCGAGAGGCGTGGCACCTCCTGCGGAAAGCGTCGGAGTGCGGGGAGTCGGCGGAAGAGGGTGTGAGTGAGCCGGAGAGCGCCTTATTGCGGGACCGGCTGGGTGCGGGAGTGGCGCGAATGCAGACGGCGATGAATTCGTTTCGAAATTACCTGGAGAAAGGTGGTCGGGTGCCGCGCTGAAAGGACTCAAAAATCGAAATCTGACCTTCGCATAGCCGTGATCGAATTTGCTCCGTTTTTCCGCTGACTTCCACAAGCAATCGTCATCGTCCACAGCTTCTGCACATGTTTCCACCCATTTTGTGTTGCTTGTTCCCCGGAATTCCAGCAGAGTTCTCACAGTGCTGGTGTGAGATGTTCTAACGCGCTGCCTGGATTTGCGGTGGTAGCTCACGAAAGTGATCTGCGATATTCGCGATAAGGCAGGCAGGATATTTCATCCGCAATGCGGCCCGGGAAGCTGGCCTGGGCCGCATTTATTTCGCCTCCATTCGGAATGCAAAAACAAATTATATTCGTTTTTTGTTCGCTGTGGCATACTACGCTTGATCCTGTATTCCCGACTCTAATCAAAGTGACAAACTGAAGTGGCAACGACTGACTACTCCCTGACGCGCGCTTTGCCTGCCAGCATTGAGGCGGAACGCTCAATTCTTGGGGCCATCCTTCTAGATAACCTCGCCTACAACGAAGCTGCCGAGCACCTCAAGCCGGAAGACTTCTCGCTCGATTCCCACCGCCGCATTTACGCGCGCATGCAGGACCTGGTGGATACCTCCCATCCGATTGACATGATCACTCTGGTGGAGGAGCTCGACCGCAAGAAGGAACTCGAGTCCATCGGCGACGTTGGATACATCTCGAGCCTGGTCGATGGCGTTCCCGACCGGCCCAGCATAGAGCACTACATCAAGATCGTCCGCGACAAGGCCCTGCTGCGTGGACTGATTCACGCTGCGAATACCGCGATCGCGCGAGCGGCGGACCAGAGCGATCCTGCGGAAGAAATTCTCAACGACGCTGAAGCTGCGATTTTTCAACTATCGGAAAAACGGATTGGACGCGGATTTCTCGGAATTCAGGAAATCGTCAGAGAAAAGTTCGGGTCCATTGACGCGATATTGCAGCGCGGCCAGCGCATCTCCGGACTGGAAACTCACTACACCGATCTCGACGAGATGACCAGTGGGCTTCAGCGTTCTGATTTGGTGATCATTGCCGCCCGCCCTTCGATGGGAAAAACGGCGTTCGCCATGAACATTGCGGAGAACATGGCTATCACTGACGCTAAGGTTGTAGGGATCTTCTCTCTCGAAATGTCACGCGAGGCATTGCTGCTGCGTTTGCTGTGCTCGAGAGCGCGCGTTGATTCCCACAAAATGCGCACAGGTTCGTTGTGGCGCGAGGACATGGACAAGGTTGTCCGCGCCATGGAAGAACTAGCGCACTCGCCTATTTTCGTTGACGACACTGCTGGAATTTCCCTCAGCGAGATGCGTGCCAAGGCTAAGCGCCTGAAGCAGCAAAACAACGGCAAGCTTGATCTCATCATCGTTGATTATCTTCAGCTGATGTCAGGGGGCGGGAGGCGCTACGAAAATCGGACCCAGGAAGTGTCTGCCATTTCGCGAGGGCTGAAGAGCATCGCCAAGGAATTGGATGTACCCGTGATTGCTCTCTCGCAGCTAAGCCGCGCGCCCGAGAGTCGCGGTGGAGATCATCGTCCGCAGCTTTCCGATCTTCGCGAGTCGGGCTCTATCGAGCAAGACGCGGACGTGGTGGCATTCATATTTCGCGAAGAGGTTTACAACCACGACGATCCTGAGTTGGAAGGCGTCGCGGAACTCATTATTGCCAAGCAGCGTAATGGCCCTACCGGAAGAATCAAAATGGCTTTCCTTAAGAACTCCACGCGTTTTGAATCTATGGCTAACGGAGTTGTGGATTCGGAGTAAACGAGCGCGGATCAGAGTCTTAAGGCGAAGTGCGAAAATCCCAGTTTTTTGCTGCGCTGTAGCCGCCTCAACTGTGGAAAAGACTGTGGATTAACGACATCCCCCCAAAGTGCTATTCAAAGCGCTTATATGCTGATTGAATCATAAGTGGAGCGGTTCCTCCGCAAACCAAAGAAAACATAGTAGTTACGCCACACTTCTGGGATCTTGACCAATTTCTATGACAGGCTGGCTGATCCCGCTCCCATAAAGGGATTTGCACATTTCGGGAGGCAACTTTTTGGGAAATGCTAGAAGAGCCGGTGCGATCTAGTTTCCTTCTCCGACTTTCAGCACTGCCAAGAAAGCTTCCTGAGGGATATCCACGCGACCTATGCGCTTCATGCGCTTCTTGCCCTCTTTCTGCTTTTCCAGCAGTTTGCGCTTACGAGAAATATCTCCGCCATAGCACTTGGCTATCACGTTTTTTCGTATAGCGGTGACAGTTTCGCGGGCGATGATCTTGGCGCCGATGGACGCTTGAATCGCAACTTCAAACATCTGGCGCGGAATCAATTCCCTCATTTTGGAGACCAACGCTTTGCCACGGTCGTAAGCGAAATCGCGATGCACGATGATCGAAAGTGCGTCCACAGGTTCACCAGCCACTAGAATGTCGAGTTTAACCATCGGAGACTCCCAGTAGCCAGCGAGATGATAGTCGAGCGATGCGTATCCGCGAGAAACCGATTTCAGGCGATCATAGAAGTCGAGCACGATTTCATTGAGTGGCAACTCGTAGAGCAGCATCACGCGCGACGAACTGACATACTCGAAGCTCTTCTGCTTGCCGCGTTTTTCTTCGACCAGCTTGAGAATTCCGCCAACATATTCTTCGTTCGTCAAAATGGTGGCCAGGATAACGGGCTCATCAATCTTGGCTATTTCGCTGGGATCGAGCCAGCGCGATGGGTTATCCACTTCAACGATCTCGCCGTCGGTCTTTGTGATCTTGTAGCGGACGCCCGGGGCGGTCGTTATCAATTCAAGATTGAATTCGCGCTCGAGGCGCTCCTGGATGATTTCCATGTGCAGAAGGCCGAGAAATCCGCAGCGAAAACCGAAGCCTAGTGCCACGGAACTCTCCGGCTCGAAAAAGAAAGAGGAATCGTTCAGCCTCAGTTTGTCGAGCGCCTCGCGCAATTGCGTGTGCTGATGCGCGTCCACGGTATAGAGTCCTGCGAATACCATGGGTTTAATTTCTTCGAAGCCGGGAAGAGGTTCGGGGGCGAGATTGCCTTCCTCCGTGATAGTGTCTCCAATTTTTGTGTCGGCGACATTCTTGATATTCGCGATAAGGAAACCAACTTCTCCAGCCCGCAGTTCGCCAATTTCGACTGGCTTGGGAGTCAGTACTCCCAAAGTCTCGACATCGAAGACACGTCCATTCGACCAGAGGCGGATTTTCTGTCCCTTGCGCAACGTACCCTGAAAAACGCGAATCAGTACGATGACGCCGCGGTAAGGATCAAACCAGGAGTCAAACAGAAGCGCCTGCAAAGGTTTTTCGGGATCACCCTTCGGGGGCGGAACCCTTTTCACAATCGCTTCCAAAACGTCTGGTACGCCTTCTCCAGTCTTGGCGCTGATCAAAACAGCATCGGTAGCATCGAGTCCTACTGCGCCCTCGATCATTTCCTTGGTGCGCGGAATATCAGCGCTAGGCAGATCAATCTTGTTGATGACTGGAACGATTTCGAGTCCATGATTGATTGCCAGATAAGAGTTCGCCAGCGTTTGCGCTTCTACACCTTGGGATGCGTCCACTA
>JBEEGK010000077.1:0-5496 GCA_041166845.1 Acidobacteriaceae bacterium | reverse complement strand
CGAATTCCTCGCCGATCCGTAAATCGTGTCTCGGAATCCCTGCTGACTCCGATAGAGCTGCCCTGGCTGCCTCGTTAGTCGGATCGGAGGGAAGTACCGACCGGTATTGGTCGCGTGATTCAGATGTGCGATCCAATAAAAACAGGACGCGCGCACGACGCGTGACAATTTCGGGATTCGCTGGCTCGATCGTCTTTGCAAAGTCTAAAATCTCGAGAGCTTCCTCGTATTTTTTCTGCCACAGCAGAACATCGGAAAGGCCGGTAAGAACGTCCACATCCTGCGGCACTGTCCGCAAGATCAGGCGATATTCGGCCTCGGCATCTTGAAAACTTCCGCGCCAGGCCAGCAGTCGTCCACGCCATCCGTGGGCTTCCAAATCGTCGGGAAATTGTTGCAGACGGTTTTCGACAAGGCTTAGCGCCTCGGTATTTCTTCCATCTTTGACGAGTCGGCGGACTGTCAGCTGCCAATCAGAGATTGTATTTTGTGGCGCTGGCACAATCTGCGCCGCGGCAGGAAAGCGGAGAATCAAGAAGCACGCGAGAAGAAACACCAGATGTTGCACCGCGCGAGAAGGCGGGCGGTAGTGTTTGGACACCACTGCGTAGTCCTCCTCTGGGGCCATGTTTTGGAATTGACATGGAACTTAACTACTTTGGCATGGCATTGCAGGGAGTAACAGGTAACGTAGGTAGGCATTACTTAGGCCGATTAGAGGTTTCTCATCAGCGGACATAAGCGGATGGAAGGCGGGTGGCCCCAAGGACCAGAAATCACGCTTCAGCCGCTGAGTGCATTATTCAAGCTAATACGCAGAATAGTGCTCGGCTGGTCTTTCGCGGCCTTTCACATAGATAATGTCCCATGTCCGTTCTGCGCTTCATGATGCTGCTTTCGTTGGCGGTGTGGGTAGGCGCCCTGATATTGTTTCCGGTTGTGGCCGAGATCTCGTTCTCAGTTTTACCTAGTAGGCACTTGGCGGGATTGGTGGTTGGGCACTCGCTGCGCGCGTTGCATTGGATGGCAATCGTATCCGGAATAATATTTCTCGCAAGTTCTCTGATTCAAAATCGGCTTTGGCGTGGTGCTTTTCGCGTTTTTGCCACTCAACATTTGTTGGTGATCGCAATGCTCGGGCTCACGCTGGTCTCGCAGTTCGTTGTGATTCCGCGCATGGACGCCATTCGCGCCTCCTCGGGCGAGATCAGCATGATTCCGCCCGGCGATCCAGCGCGACTGCAATTTGATTCCCTGCATACCTGGTCCACTCGCATTGAAGGAGGAGTGCTGCTACTGGGACTGGTCACGCTTTACCTGATAGCGGCAGAATCAAACTCTCGATTTAGTAAAAAGACTTCTGTTGCAGTCAGTTCGTAGATTCGCACCACGTGCGATTCATTCTCCTACCGCCTGTTATCATCTTCTCTCTCCCTTATGAAGACTGGCATCATTGGCCTGCCCCAGGTAGGCAAGACATCCCTTTTTCGCATCCTGACCAAAGCAAGCGTCTCCGCAGCGGCTTATGCCAACCCGCGTGAGGCCCACATTGGAGTAGCCAAGGTTCCTGACGAGCGGCTGGATCGCATGGCCGCGATCTATAACCCTAAGAAATTGACCCATGCATCCATCGAGTACGTGGACGTTGGCGCCATCGGGCAGGACGCGCTCAAAGAAAGCTCTTACATTGGGCACTTGCGCAACGTGGATGCGCTTGCCCACGTGGTGCGCGCTTTTGAAGATCCCTCGATTCCACATGTCGGTCCTGTGGATCCTCTGCGCGATATCAAGAATGTTGAATTCGATTTAATGGTCAGCGACTTGGGTCAAATCGAAAAGCGGTTGGAGCGATTAGAAAAAGATCTGAAGAAGATGCGCTCTCCTGAGCTTGAAAAAGAATTCGACCTGCTGAAACGCGCGCAAACCCATCTCGAAACCGAGAAGCCCTTGCGCGAGCTGGAAATGACGCGGGAAGACAAGAAGCGGCTACGGGGATTCATGTTCCTCAGCGAAAAGCCAATTCTCTATGTGCTTAATGTGAACGAGAGCACGCATCTCGGAAAAGACCTTGAGGAAGCGGTGGCGAAATATAACTTGACGGAGGTTGCGTCCCGGCCAAACGCGGGCGCGACCGCCATCTGCGGAAAGGTCGAAGCCGAGCTCGCCGAAATGAGTGACGCTGACGCGGCTGAGTTTCTTTCGAGCTACGGACTTACCGAGAGCGGCCTGACACGCCTGGTCCGGACTACCTACGCCTTACTGGGACTGATTTCTTTCTTCACGATCGGTGAAGATGAGTGCCGCGCCTGGACAATTCCCGTCAATACGCGCGCCGTCGAAGCTGCCGGAGCCATTCACTCCGATCTGGAGAAGCATTTCATCCGCGCTGAAACCATCGGATGGGACCAGTTGCTCGACGCTGGCTCCGAGGCAGCCGCTCGCGCGCGTGGTACGCTGCGTCTCGAAGGCAAGGAATACATTGTGAAAGATGGCGACGTGCTTCACATCCGGCATAGCGGCTAGGGCAGAACTGCTATTATCCTCGCCAGCTAACGCATCCCCATGCATCCCATTCTTCTCAGCTTATTGCTCGGACTAACCGCCGCGGCCGCGAACGTATTCGGGGGAGCGATTATCGTCCAGAGGCGCTGGGAGCAGTCTTATCTCAAGTATTTCATTGGGCTGGGCGCGGGATTCATGCTCGCGATCTCCATCGTTGAAATACTTCCCGCGAGCCTGGCGTTGCGCGGGCAGAGCGCGGCCTTTCTAGTACTGCTCGGGTACTTGCTCATCCATTTTTTTGAACACACGGTCACTCCGCATTTTCACTTCGGCGAAGAGACCCATGCGGATGAGTTCCAGCATAGCCACAAGGGATATTCAGTTCTGATGGGCCTGAGTATTCACAGCTTTTTTGACGGCAGCGCGATCGCGGCCGGATTTATCGTGTCGAACTGGCTGGGATGGATCATCTTCCTGGCAATTTTTCTGCACAAGATTCCGGAAGGGTTTACGGTGGCCTCCGTAATGCTCGCGCGAGGGCGTAGCCGGAAAATTGCCTGGGGGGCGTCGGCACTGCTAGGGGCCGCCACTTTGGCGGGGGTACTGACGATGGCCGTTCTGCGAAACCAGGTCAGTTTTGGATTGCCGCTGTCAGCGGGCGTAACGATTTATGTCGCGGCGTCAGATTTGATTCCCGAAGTGAATCGCGAGCCCGGGATCAAGCCCGCGCTGGCAGTTTTTGTCGGCGTGGGATTATTTTTTCTGCTGGAAACCCTTTTCCACGTTCATTAGGCCTTGGTAGTGACCTCATTCCACGGTGTGCTTCGCGGTGTATCCGTCACGAGCGACGACGCTGTACTTCACATCTTTTCCCTTTTGATCATGGACTTTCAACGTTCCGCCATCCGGCGCGACTACTTCGACTTTTAGTTTGCGATAGGTTCCATCCAGCTTAGTGTTGGTGGGATGGTAGGCGATGTTGTACTCATTGCGGATATCGGCCGCGATGTCGTGGAAAATGTCGGGGAGATCGGCTTGAAAGCGCGGCTGATAAAAACGTCCTCCCGTGAGTTTCGCGAAGTTTTGCATTTCATTATCCGCTTGCAGATAGTCCATTGGGCCCACTGGGATTCCCATGCCATGGGGTGCCGCCCTGCCGGCAGCCTCGTAGCGTTCGCGAATGTACCATCCGATACTGATGGGAAAAATCGTGACGTCGTGGGTGGCCTTTACCTTCTTGAAGATCTGATCGAGGTTGAGCTTGCTGAAGGTATCAACTCCCGTGCTAATAAGAATGACGTATTTTCGGCCTTCCAGCCCGTCAAGCCGGTCCAGGGTGTCGTAAAGAGCGTCGAACAGGTTGCTTTCGGCGAAGCCGGGGATCCGCAACTCGTTTAAAGCGCCGATCACGGTTTGCTTATCCTGCGTGAAGTCGGCGAGGATATGCGGCTTCATATCGTAAGAGACGACTGCCACCCAATCATTTTTCTTCAAAGTTTCAGCAAAAGAATAAGACGCACGCAGAGCATCCACCATGAAGGAGTAGTTGGTGGAAGCGAACTCTACCAGCAGCACGGCGGTGATGGGAGTTTCCGCGACCGTGAAATTGCTTATTTTCTGCGGCACTCCATCTTCAAGGACGCGAAAGTTTTCCTGTTTCAGATTGGGAATGAACTGGCCATTTTTTGTCGTGACCATGACGGGGAGAGTGACCAGCGGGACATCCACGTGCAATGAATAATCAGGCATCCCCTCAACGCGTTTAGGTTTTTCCGGAGGCGGTGGCGGCGGTTCTTCTTTTTTAGCCGGGACTGAGTAAGGACCGACTTCCGTTTGAGGACCTCCGGCTGCGGGGGGGGCCTCTTGTTTGTTCGGGCTGCCTGACGACTGAGTATTAGCCGGAGCTGAACTCTGTGCTTGAGCCATCGCGCGCGGCATTGACACCGTAAATAGGGTCACCCCGAAGATCAAAAAAGCTGCACGTATGTAAAACTTTCGGACCGACCCTAAAGTGTCACCACCATGACAAGAAAACATGATGCCCTCAAAAATTCCCATGCTAGTATAGACGCACTGTTGGACGCTGGGGATGTTTGCACGACAATCGAAGTTCCTCTCCTAAACTTAGAAAACCGTAAGACGCGGCACGAAGTGTAACTTTTTTTTGGCGGACCCGTTTAGGGTCCCGGGGAAACCTGATGACACGAGCATTTCTCGTCGGCATCGCTGCAGTTTGCATCTTCGCATTCCACCCTGCTCTGCGCGCGGAGACTTCCCACCACACTGCAACCATTGCTGTTAGCGAAATTCATGCAGGCATGAAGGGTAAGGCATACACCGTTTTCCAGGGCACTAAGCCGGAGGCGATGGATGTGCTTGTCCTTGGCATCCTGAAAAATGCCAATGGCCCGAAAGGCGACATCATTCTGGTTCGGCTGGTCGGGACGAAACCTGAATATACGGGCGTGGTCGCGGGGATGAGCGGCAGTCCGGTTTATTTCAATGGGAAGTTGGCGGGCGCGCTGGCGTTTAGAATCGGTGAATTCTCGAAGGAACCTATTGCCGGCGTAACTCCTATCGCCGAAATGCTTGAAATCAATGCGCTGGACCGTAATCCTGCACCCGAACCGATGGAAGCAAAAGCACTTGGCGGCCCCGCCACCAAGACTTCCGGACCGGGGGTCGAGAGTCTTCCCACAACCAATTTTGCAAACTATCTGAAGCCGATTGAAACACCGCTCGTGTTTAACGGATTCTCAGACGAAACCATTCAACACTTTGCCCCGCAGTTCGCCTCAGCGGGAATTATTCCCGTAATGGGAGTCGGCTCGGTCAGTGATGCCAAGCAGCCCGAGCCGCTCGAACCCGGATCTGCCGTCAGCGCCGTCCTGGTCCGCGGCGATATGGATATCACTGCGACCTGCACGGTCACTTACATGGACTCGAACCATCTTCTCGCGTGCGGCCATCCCTTGATGCAGTTCGGCATGGTGA
>JBEEGK010000076.1:0-7400 GCA_041166845.1 Acidobacteriaceae bacterium | reverse complement strand
GAATCACAATACAAGCCGGTAGGGGCCTCCATCGCCAGGAAAGCTACCACCTGCAGCATGTGATTCTGCACGACATCTCGAATCGCTCCAGTTGCGTCATAAAATGCGCCCCGACCTTCAATGCCGAATGTTTCCGCCATTGTGATCTGAACGCTTTCGATGTAATTACGATTCCAGATCGGTTCCAGAAAGCTGTTCGCGAAACGAAAGAAGAGAAGGTTCAGCACAGCTTCCTTGCCAAGATAATGGTCTATACGGAAGATACGCGACTCCGGTAAAACTTCGTGCAATGCCTTGTTTAAGGCTTGCGCCGAGGGGAGATCATGTCCGAAAGGCTTTTCAATTATTACTCGCGCATTTTTCAAGCACATGGAGTGAGCGAGAGACTCGACAACGCTTGTAAAAAGATCTGGCGGGATTGCCAAATAATGCGCCGGGCGCTTGGATGAGCCGAGGGCCTTTTTCAAATGTTCGAACGTTTCTGGCTTTTTGTAGTCACCTCCTACGTATTTCAGCAGGGAAAGCAGTTTGCTCAGGACGCCGTCGTCAACATTTTTTATCGCCTTGTGGACGCTTTCCCGAGCTCGTTCTTTCAAATGGTCATCCGTGCGTCCGGCGCGCGCGACGCCGATGACCGGAACGGAAAGATGACCGCGCCGCACCATTTGACAGAGAGCCGGGAAAATTTTCTTGTAAGCAAGGTCACCCATGGCCCCAAAAAGAACCAGAGCGTCTGACGGTGTGGTTTCTTCGGAAGTAGTTGCAGGGTTGCAGCCTAATCTGAGATCGGGCATTTCGTCCTTTGAGCGAGCAAAGTTACTTGCCCTGGTAGCTTACACGCCATATGGATTTTGAACCGTCGTCTGTCACCATCAAAGAGCCATCGTTCGCTACGGCTACCCCAACTGGACGTCCCCAGACCTTTCCGTCGGCAGTGACAAAACCGGTAAGGAAGTCTTCGAACTCACCGTTAGCCTTGCCTTCCTGATGCAGCGGTACTCGCACAACCTCGTAGCCAGAGGGAGTCGCACGATTCCATGATCCGTGTTCAGCCGCGAAAATATCTCCCTGATATTCCTTCGGGAACTGGTTGCCACTATAAAACGTAAGCTGAAGAGAGGCTGTATGCGGTTGCAGCAAAACATCCGGCGTTAGCATTCTCTGCCGCAGGTCAGGATGCTTATCTTTTAATCTCGGGTCCTGATGTTTGCCGATGTAGTACCACGGCCATCCATAGAACCCGCCATCCTCCACATGACTGATGTAGTCCGGGACAAGGTTATCTCCGAGAGCGTCGCGTTCGTTTACTGACATCCAAAGCTGGCCGGTCTTCAGATCAATTGCGATCCCCACGGCATTGCGAATGCCCGACGCATAGACGCGAACGCCCGAGCCGTCAGGATTAAACTCGAGAATGTCTGCGCGGTGGAATTCCGCAGGATGATCGTCCGCGTCATCGGCATTGGACTTCGATCCTACGGACACAAACATTTTCTTACCATCTGGTGTGAACGCAAGATCGCGCGTCCAATGTCCGCCTCCACGTAAACGGCCGCCACTCGGAATTTCGGCTACGACAGTTTGCGCGCCCCCGCGGGCTTTCAAATCACCCTTTTGATAAGGAAAGCGCACAACCGATCCCGTATTTGCGACGTACACCCACTGGGGATTATCGCCGGGGGGATAAAAAGCAATCCCGAATGGCTGATCGAGACCACTGGCAAAGACTTCAACCTTTTCAGGCTTTCCATCTGCGGTAATCCCGCGAAATACCTTGATCTGTCCTAGATGACTCTCCGCAACAAATAAATCTCCATTCGGAGCAGTCCTGATCTCTCGCGGATTATCTAGTCCGCTTGCGTATTGCTCAACTTTGAATCCGGGAAGAGCTTTTGGCCACGCGTTCGGCGGACGGGCGCTTACATCGGGCCCATTGTCCACGGACTTGCTCGCAAATGGTTCCGGCAAATCGGCAACCGTAATTTTGCGAAATACTCCCGGAGCCTCGCCTGTATAGCCGCTAAAGGCAGCGGAGCCAGTCAACATTCTTGAGTTCTCCGCAAACTGCGCCGAAAGTGATGTGCCCAGCGCGAGGAGAAGAGCGGTGGACAAAAATAATCTGGCAAGCAAGCGTCTGGAATTCATGGGGAGAGCCTTTTTGGAAAATTACCGGTCTTAGCCGGTAACGTTAATGATGTGATTGCGGTGCTATCGGTTGTCGGAAATTTATTCGAGGAACCGCAAGTACGGATGTCCGACGAAAGTGGATGGGTGGTGTCCGCGTTTGCGGGAATGGCATCGAAGTGGTTGATGCCAAAGAAGAAAATATCCAAGAAGGCCGCCACGGAGGTCTCTCGCATTACGGCTGGTGCCGTGGCTGCGGAAAAATTAGAGCAGGCCTTTCCTGCTATCAACCTTCCTGTCCGCCCTCCTTTCCCGCCTGCAGATGCGAGGTCAGTCGCCGAAATTCCCGGTGACGAAGGTTGGCTCTATGAGCCCAAGTGGGACGGCTTTCGATGTCTCGCATTCCGCAAAGATGATCAGGTGCTGTTGCAATCGAAAGCTGGACAGCCCTTAGGGCGATATTTCCCCGAACTTGTGGAAGCGGTAAAAACGCTGGACGAAAACCAATTTGTGCTCGACGGAGAAATCGTCATCTACTCCGGCGCGCACTTGTCTTTTGACGATCTCCTAATGCGGATTCATCCGGCGGCGTCGCGTATTCGCAAACTCTCCGCCGAAATGCCCGCAACATTGATGTGCTTCGATCTCCTGGTTGACGCGAAAGGGAAGTTGCTGACCGATCTCCCATTGGCAGAGCGCCGAAAACAGATGGAACAGTTTTTCAGGAATCTGCCGAAGAAAGGCATGTTGCGACTTTCGCCTGCTTCAGAGAAGCGCGCTCAGGCAGAAAAATGGATGACGGAACTCGCTTCAATGGGACTGGACGGAATCATCGCCAAGCGCCTCGACGCGAGTTACGCCTCCGGGGAACGGACAGCGATGGTCAAGATCAAGCGCATTCGCACCGCGGACTGCGTTGTCGGCGGCTTTCGCTACTCCGAAAAAGGAGGAGGAATTGGCTCACTGCTACTGGGGCTCTACAGTGAGAAGGGAATTCTCGACCACGTGGGTTTCACTTCGAGTTTTAACAATGATCAGAAACAAAAGTTGAGAAGTGTCGTCAAACCTTTAATTGGTGGTTCCGGATTCACCGGACGCGCCCCCGGCGGCCCAAGTCGCTGGAGCACAGAGCGTTCCTCGGAATGGCAACCGCTCAAGCCGAAGCTTGTCTGCGAAGTACAGTACGACCATTTCTCGGGCGGCCGCTTTCGCCATGGAACTAAATTTTTAAGATGGCGTCCGGAAAAGAAGACGGAGCAATGCACCCTGGAACAAGTGCAGCGAAAGTAAGCTCGATTTTTGGACTAGACTTAATTCAACAAACAAAAGCAGGTCCCTCGACTACGCTCGGGATGACAATGATGTCGTGGCAATATTGAACGTCTACTAATCCAATAAAATACTGTCATTCCGAGCGAAGTCGAGGGACCTGCTTGAAAGGTTACTCTCGGCGACGCTTCTTTACCTCTTCAGTGTGTGAACGCCACGTTCAGACCAGTAGTGAAAGTGATGTCATTCTTCTTTTTCCCTGCTGGAGGGTTCGTGACATAAATGTCGCCAAAAGCATTTTGCCATCCCAGCCATTTGCTGATTTTCGTTACGGTGCCAAAGGTGAAGGTGGTGCGATATTCTCCGGCCTGGTTGAGGTTCGGGAACAAATAAAGCTTTTGCGCCAGCAGGGTACCAGCGCCGAGTTTGTGTGTGAACTCTTCTCCCAGCGTGAGCGCCGCGAAGTTGTGCGTCAGCGTAGTGTAATTTTCACGAGTGTAGTTGAGTCCTCCAAGCAGATCGAGAGTCGTATCTTCATTCTTAATTGCGTGGAAGCCGAGGCCCCCGCCGAAGACGCTTCGCAAATTTAATCCCTGCAAAGCGTCGGTCTGAAAGTCGCCACTGACGAATGCGAATACGCGTTTCCTGAGGTCTCGCTCATATTTGGCTCCGCTCTGGATCGAATTGGCAGTGGTGGCGGACACCGCTCCAGAGTCGCTCGATGCATATACGCTGTTGGCGTAGAACGCCAGATCGTCCTTAAGCGCTTTGCGCTCGGCAGTGAATGCCAGCGCCAGGTTTTTTGTCTGGCTGTTGCCATGAGTAAGCGCGAATCCTACATTGGCCCCGCCCGCCCATCCTTCTGTTAAGCGCGGACGCTGTGTTTTCTCATACGCAAGCTGCTCTTTGTCATTTCGTAGGTCCACAACTTCATCTTTTGAGGCGGTTATCGTCCCGGATGCCGTTGTGACCGCGAGATTGTCATCGGACGTAGTTACGGGACCAACAAGTTTTTGTCCGCTCTTGAGATCAACATGCAGCGGTTCGGTCGAGTGGATTTCTTTCACCGCGGACCACTTGATGGATACCTCGCCCGCAAACTCAGACTTGATGATCAAAGTTTTGGAGTCTGACTTGGTGATTCTCCCAGTCAACCGGTCGCCGTTAGTAAGGACTACTTGATCGGCGAAGGCAGCCAAGCACGTTGTCAAAAGAAATAAAAATATAGAAAAATTCAGCGATGGGCGTAGCGGTGTGCGCACAAGTCCCTCCGGGAAACTGATGATTGGCAGACGATTGGATGTGATTTGCGAAGTTGATGAAGTCAGGACGGTCAAAAGATAGCTTTTTCGCGCTATAGCTTCGGATCCGCACTCGGAAGCGGAAGAAAAATACGTTGAGGGCCGGGTATTCACACCGCCAAAGTCAAGGTTAGGAACTTCTAGCTCTTAGCATCCGGATTGGTCGTCGTAGTCGTCGGAGGAACGGGCTTTGGCTGCTCCGCAGTTGAATCGTGCTTCATACCTTCTTTTAATGCCTTAATGCCTTCGCCGATTCCTTTGCCCAATTCCGGCAGCTTTTTCGGACCAAAGATCAGCAAAGCGATGGCGAAAATCACCAGTAAGTGCATCGGCTGGAATAAGCCTTCAAACATAAAAAGCCTCCACGTGGAACCCAAATTACTGATCTAACCTTACTGAAATCACTAACTTCAGTCAACTAATCCTGGCATTGAGACAGACCGTTCGAAACTCCCAACAAACGGCTAACCGTAGCCCTGTTTTGCGGCGGATTTCGCCATGAAATTGCCCGCACTTTGGCACAATTACCTCCGTTATCTTCCGCAGGTTACGTCCCAGGTCTAACTTCTGATAACCGGCGTCCCAAGTTCGGTTTGGGTCGCAAAGGAGTATCCGTGCGACGCAGCGGTCTGGCCCTCGTTTCGCTTGTTCTGATTGCGGTGCCCGCTCTCGCACAGTCTCATTCCGCCGTTACCTGCAGTCAGTTGCTCATGTGGCGGAGCACCAACGTCCCAATTGACTCTCTGCACCGCATCGTCGAACGCCGGGGCGCTTCGTTCGAAAATCTAGGTCAAGACTCAGCGATTCATCGAACCAGTGGCCTGGAACCCGAATTCCTTAGTTTTCTGCGAACGATTCAGGCCCGAGGTAATGACGGGTCGTCCTGTCCGGACGAATTGGTAAAGACCACCAGCCTGATCCATCACAACGATTTCACAACAGCCGAAGAGAGCCTGCGAAAATATCTGGACAGATCCTTACGAGGCAACCAGCTAACAACGGAACGAGTCGCAGCTCTGCATTTCGCACTTGGATACATCCTTCAAAAGCAGGGCGATTGGGACGGAGCGTTCGACGAATATACCGAGTCGAAGCAAGGCGATCCCGGATTCCCCGAAGTCCATAAACGGCTCGCTGCGGTGTTCGTCCACTCCGACGACGGAGACAATGCTATCGGCGAAGCTCGAACCGCCTTGAGTATGGATCCGAAAAATGCGGAGGCATACGATCTTCTCGGCCAGGGCCTTTACCTCAACGGTGAGCACGAAGCGGCTCTCCACGCCTTTCAGGAATCGCTTGCGCGCGATCCCGGCAATGCTTTCGCGTATTACCACATCGGACAGACACTCCAGGAACAGGAGGAGTGGCAGGCAGCGATGGCCGCTCATCGGAGCGCCTTCCGTTTAAACCCTTCAATGTGGGAAGCTCACAGTGGCCTGGCACAAACCTTGCAGGAAATCGGCAAGGTGGACGATGCCATCGCCGAATTTCGCGAGGCAAAGCGCTTGGCACCGCGCGAAGCGAGCATTCGAAACAGTCTCGGAAATGCATTCAACGATAAGCACGATTACAACGCGGCCATCGCGGAATTCCGCGAGCTCTTCCGCATCGCGCCCGAATTCAGAAGCGGACGGCAGGAGTTGGCGAAAGCGCTTCTCTCGAAAGGCGACCTGCAGGCCGCCATCCCAGAGCTGAAGTTGGCGCTACTGCAAAACCCCACGGCATCCGCGGTGCACCGGATATTAGGCCAGGTATTCATGGAGACCGACCAGCCGAACGAGGGTCTCAGAGAACTGCGAATCGCCGCGCAACTCGATCCTGATTCAGCTCTCGTGCATCACTGCCTGGGCACCGCTCTATTCGAGGTCCAGAATTTTGATGCCGCTGTAAAGGAGTTGCGCGAGGCAGTGCGGCTTGAACCTTCTGCCGATAACCATTACTTCCTGGCTGCATGTCTCATGAGTATGGACCATGACGATGAAGCACTGTCCGAGTTGGAAATTGCCTCCAGCATGAAGCCGGAGCAACAGTTATTCCGCGCGCGAAAAGAAGAGCTGATGAAGTCAATGGCACAAAGTCATGTGCAGTGATTTTCGTGGAAATGCGGAATTGTCGAGAGAACTTTTGTGCGGTGTACGGAAGTAGTCAGGATCGCGAAGTGCGTAGTTCAACGTGGGAAAGTTCCAACTGGACACGCATCAACATGAACCATCGTGCGGATGAGAAATAAATTTACGCGCCTAGAATCGAAAACAGAAATAAGGGAGCACGAACATGAATTACACGATACAAGCGCCGTCGGTAGACGAGCAGAGGCAACCACAGCAGGCCATTTCTCCGACGCGCACTGAAATCGCGCGCACTGAGATCCGTCTTCCCGAATCCAAGCCCGCAACAGTTTCCATGCCTCCAAGTCTGGCTCCGAAGCGCGCCGGGTACGGAATGCCATGCGCGAAGTGCAAGACATATTACGCGTCGGATTTATCCAGTTGCCCGGTGTGCAAAGATTCGGTGCGCTTGTCTCCAGTCGTGGAGCGAACTGCTTCCTCCGCGGCGATCGTTGAGCCAGCGCCTGACCCTGAAGTTGTCGAGCAGGAGCGCGAACGTTTTCTGCGCGAGTTTCAATCCCAGCTTTTGAGTTCACCATTGCAGACCAATGCAGCGGCCACTGCGACTTGCACGCGGCACGAAAACCATTTCGGATCG
>JBEEGK010000075.1:0-6793 GCA_041166845.1 Acidobacteriaceae bacterium | reverse complement strand
ACTCCGTGCGCCAGCATGATGAAGGTAGCGCCGTCGAGACCAGCTTGAGTGAAACTGAAAATTCCAAGCACCACGAATCCCAGGTGACTGATCGAAGAATAGGCGATCAGTTTCTTCATGTTGGGTTGCACGAGGGCGACGAGCGCGCCATAAATAATTCCGATAAGCGCAAGCACGATGACCCACCAGGCGTTTCGTCTGGACTGATCGGGAAACAGGCCCAGATTGAATCGCAGCAATCCGTATGTGCCCATCTTCAACAGGACGCCTGCCAGCAGCACTGAACCGGCGGTGGGGGCTTCGACGTGCGCGTCCGGCAGCCATGTATGGAAAGGGAATAGCGGGACCTTTACCGCGAAGGCGATAAAGAAACCCAGAAACAGCCACAGCGCCGCTGAGGAGAAATGCTCCACTTGTCCGTTTCGGATTGCGGCCTGGATCGCAACAAAATCAAACGTGTCGGTTTTGGCGTAAAGCCACAGGATCGCCGCCAGCATGAACACAGACGCGATCATCGTGTACAGAAAGAATTTGACCGCAGCATACACTTTGCGTCCATGCCCGTACATGCCGATCAGCAATGCCATCGGAATCAACGTGGCTTCCCAGAAGAAATAGAAGAGGAACAGGTCGAGCGAGGTGAATACGCCGATTAGCGCGGTTTCAAGCACGAGCAGGATAATAAAAAATTCCTTTACTCGCTCGTGGATTGAGTTCCACGAAATCAGCACACATAAAGGAGTGAGAAATGTGGTGAGCACGATCAGCCACATGGAAATTCCGTCAATTCCCATGTGGTAATGAATATTCGGGTTCGAAATCCAGATTTTGTCGAGCTCGTATTGAAATCCCATCAGTCCACGATGGAAACGCACCGGCAGATGTAGCGAAAGCACGAATGTAAGCAAAGTTATGACGAGCGAAAACACGCGGATGTCGCGATCACGTCGTGGAAAGAGCAGCAACAGCAGGGCCCCCGCCAGCGGAATGAACGTAACCAGCGTGAGAATCGACCTGTCCAAATTCAAGCTGCTCATCGGCTTCCCATCCAGACCATGTACCCAATAACTACTGCCGCACCGGCCGCCACCCATCCGGCGTAAGAACGAATGTTTCCGGACTGCATGTGCCGCACCGTGTCAGAGGCATCGCGAGCGCTGTCAGCGCCTCCGTCAATTCCCGCGTCAATCACGTTTTGATCAATGCCTCGCCATAAAACTATGGAAGAGAATTTCAGCAGAGGATTCACAAAGACGGCGTTATAAATCTCGTCAACGTAGTACTTGTGCAGCACCGTCGTGTAAAGGCCATTAAGCGCAGTTGCAATTCGCTCAGGCAGTTCCGGACGCTTTTGATACAACATCCACGCCAGTCCAAGACCGAGAAATGCGGCTACGACGGAGATACCAGTGAATAGCAATTCCGTTCCGCGTCCAGTCTGCGGCTCGGGACCTTCAGTTTCTCTCTCGGGAGGAATCATTTCCCCGGCCGCGGCGTGTTCGTTATCGCTGGTCGGTGTTGAGCTGTGAAATACGGGCGCGAGAAATTTGTCGAACCTATTTCCGCCACCTAAAGACCCTGGAATTCCAACCCAACCTCCAACGACAGAAAGCAGGGCCAGAATCACCAGCGGAACCAGCATCACTCGCGGACTCTCATGCACGCCGCCGTGTCCGTGGTGCTGGGCTGCCCCGTGGCCGTGGTCATGGCTGTTTGCAGAGGGTTCGCCGCGATATTCTCCGAAGAAAGTCAGGAACCACAGCCTGAACATATAAAAAGATGTGAGGAAGGCAGTGAAGAGTCCCAACATCCAGTAAATCCAACTTGCCTGATATGCACGCCAGAGAATTTCGTCTTTGCTGAAGAATCCCGCGAGAGGAGGAATTCCCGCAATGGCAATTGTTCCAGCAGTCATCGTCCAGAAAGTCCAGGGAATTTTTGTGCGCAATCCGCCCATCTTGCGCATGTCTTGCTCGCCACCGACCGCGTGGATAACCGAGCCAGCAGCCAAAAATAGCAGGCCCTTAAAGAACGCGTGCGTCATCAAATGGAATACTGCTGCCGAAAACGCCGCGACTCCGCAAGCCATGAACATGTATCCGAGCTGCGAAATGGTTGAGTATGCGAGGACCTTCTTGATGTCAGTTTGGGTAACGCCGATGGTAGCCGCAAACAGTGCCGTCAGCGTGCCGACGATCGCGACCACGGTCAGGGCTGTCGGAGCGCGCTCAAAAATTACATGTGAACGCGAAACCATGTACACACCTGCCGTAACCATGGTTGCAGCGTGTATAAGCGCCGAGACTGGAGTCGGTCCTTCCATCGCGTCGGGTAGCCATACATAAAGTGGTATCTGCGCCGACTTACCGGCTGCGCCAACCATCAATAACAGAGCGATTGAGGTTAGAAGACCTGCACCTGCGGTCTCTGGAGCAAACGGCAGCACACTCTGAAATACCTGGCTGAAGTCGAGCGATCCGAAATGCTTGATTAATAAGAAGAGGGCGATGAGGAATCCGAAGTCGCCAATGCGATTGACGATGAATGCTTTCTTTCCCGCCGACGCAGCAGAGTCACGCTGGAAGAAGAATCCAATCAACAGATACGAAGCTAATCCCACGCCCTCCCATCCGATAAACATCAGCAAGTAATTGCTCGCCAGGATCAAGGTGAGCATGAAAAACATGAACAGGTTCAAATAGGCGAAGAAGCGGTAGAAGCCGCCCTCTTCCCACATGTACCCGACTGAATAAATATGGATAAGAAACCCCACGCCGGTGACCACCAGCAACATGACCAGGGAAAGCTGATCGAGATAAAACGCGAAGTCGGCCTGGAATGCACCGGCACGAATCCACGGAGCCAGAATCTCAACGTGGGGAAGCGCCAGCGAAGAGAATTGTGAAACTACCCACAAGGCCATGGCGAACGCGCCGCCGCAGAAAGTCAGCGCAACCATCGTCACAGCACGCCGCGAAGAGCGGCGTCCTAAGAAGCCGTTGATAGCGGCACCGATCAGCGGCAGTATCGGTATCAGCCAGAGATGAAGATTCGGCGTCATAATTTGAGCAGGTTTACCTGGTCCACATTCAAAGTTTCACGCGTGCGATATACCGCGATGATGATTGCCAGCCCCACGGCGGCCTCGGCGGCGGCCACCACCATCACAAAGAATACGAATACCTGTCCGCTCAACGCGTGCCATTGCGCCGCGAACGCAACGAACGACAGGTTCACTCCGTTCAGCATCAGTTCGATGGACATGAAAATGGTGATGATGTTGCGCTTGATCAGAAATCCTGTGACTCCGCAGGCAAACAGAATGCCGCTCAAAATCAAATAATAGGAAAGAGGAACCATCAGCCCTCCCTCTTATTCTGCTGCACGGCCTCCGGATTTGCCGCCAGCACCACCGCACCCATGATCGCAATCAGCACCAGAATCGAAGTGACTTCGAACGGCAGCAGGAAGTCGTGAAACAACAGCCATCCGATTTGCTGTGGTGACCCAGGCAAAGCTCCGGCGGCAACCGAATCCGTTCCGCTGCGCTGCAACAATACCCAAGTAACGAGCGCGCTGGCGGCGAGCATTCCCGGGACGCCGATGTAGATCGCGATCCGGCTGCCACCGGAGTGAGCTTCTTCTCCGGCATTCAGCAGCATAATCACGAACACGAACAAAACCATGATGGCGCCGGCGTAGACGATCACCTGGACTGCCGCGACGAACTCCGCCCCCAGCAGCAGGTATTCCACTGCCAGTGATCCCATCACGACGACAAGGGAGAGCGCGCTGTTAATGGGATGGGTTTGGAGGAGCAGATTCACCGCTCCAGCCACGCAAATTGCGCCGAAAAATAAAAATAGGATCAGATGAAGCATTTTTCTAATTTGTTAATGGTCTTCTTTATTCTTACGACCTGAGAGCAACCACTAAAGCTGTAATTACAAGATTTGCAATTGCGAGGGGCAACAAGAACTTCCATCCGAAAGACATCAGCTGGTCATAGCGAAATCGCGGAAGCGTGCCCCGCACCCATATATAAAGGAACAAAAACGCAAATATTTTTGCCACAAACCAGAAGACTGGCATCAGCGCTTGTAAGATCGGCGGTCCGAAAATAGGGCCATGCCATCCGCCCAGAAACAGCAATGTTGCTAGGCAGGCGACCGTAATCATGTTGGCGTATTCGGCCATGAAGAACATGGCAAATTTCATCGCACTGTATTCGGTGTGATATCCGGCGACCAGTTCGGTTTCAGCCTCGGGTAGATCAAACGGAATTCGATTCGTCTCCGCATAAGCCGCCATCAGGTAAATAAAGAAGGCGACAAATTGCCCCTGAAAAATATTCCAGCGCGGAATGAATCCCCAGAAGTGCCCGCCCTGGGCGTCCACAATCTCGCGCAAGCTGAAGCTGCCCGACAGAATCAGAACACCCACTAACGAAAGCCCGAGCGCGATTTCATAACTGACCATCTGCGCGCTGGCACGCAAGCCCCCCAGCAGGGAATACTTATTGTTGGACGACCACCCCGAGAGCGCGATCCCATACACACCCATCGAAGTCAGGCCGAGGATTATCAGCAATCCGATGTTTACGTCAGTAATCTCGAGCGGCGTGTGGATAGACCCGATCGTGACCCAGTTCCCAACTGGGATCATCGCGATCGAAGTTAACGCGAAAACCACCGCGATCATGGGCGCTGCAATGTAGAGCGGCTTGTACACATGCGGTGGTGTGAGGTCTTCTTTGAACAGGAATTTCACTCCGTCCGCCATCGGCTGCAGCAATCCGAAAGGACCGACGCGCGTGGGCCCCCAGCGGTTCTGGATGTGTCCTACAACTTTTCGTTCCAGCCAGACGGTGTAAGCGACCGCCGTGAGCAGGATAAAAAGCGTGAGCACAATCTTGATCACCGACACGAAGATGAACATTCCCAGGCTCAATGCGTCTCTATTCTTTCTAAATCTTTAACTCAGACTGATCTGGAACTTGTGGGACCCAACAAACTACTTAAGCTGATTACAAAACCTTCAGAGAGCCGATTCATCCCCACGAAATAACTTACGGAATTCTTTCAATCGGCGGCGACCTCTTCCGCAGGTTGTTTGTGATGGTTTTCGAGCACGGAATTCAGCGTGCGGGAGTAGCGCCCCAGAGTGCCTGAGCTGAAAAGATCGTTATTCGCGGGTACGATCAACGCGGGATCGTGCAAAGCTCCCGGGCCCGACAATTTCGTGTGCTCATCATTCCCAGCCATTAGATTTAACCTGGAGATGTCGTAGCTCGGCAACAGCCGTTGAATTTCATCCAAAATAGCGACCGGATCAAACGGACTCATTTTCGGCTCAAGCCCGCGTGCCTCAAGCCAAACGCCGTGACGATCGGCCTCCCCTGATTGTGCGCCGCGGGACTGTCCCATGTCCGCGCGCGTGCCGCGGCCAAAAGGCACCAGCTTCGGGACCTCATAGCCGGTCGCGTCGGCGATTCGGACAATCATTTCGAAATCCGATTTCACACCGCTGACCTCGCCCGCCTTTTTGATTAGTTGAATATCGCCACAGGTATTAGTGAATGTCCCCGATTTTTCGTAGGCGTTGGCAGCAGGTAGAACGACGTCAGCGATCGCCGCAGTCTCGGTTAAAAACATGTCTTGAACGACGACGAAACTTTTCGCGAGCGCAGTCGGATGCAACTTGAATTGATCCACTGGATTTGCGCCCACGATATAAAGCGCCTTCACTTTGCCGGACGTTGCGCCAGCAAGCATTTCCGGAAGTGTGAGGCCTGGGACGCTGGGCATCTCCCGCCACTCTTCGCGGAACTTGCTGGCGGCTGACACCGGTTGATACCCGGGAAGCAAGTCAGGATACAAACCCATGTCGGCAGCGCCGCGAGAATTCGCATAGTCGGCGAGGCATGCAAATTTAACGCCTTGGAGGCCGGACCCAAACTTCACCAACGAAGCAATCTCTTTTCCGCGAATTTCTGATCCAAAGATTATGACCAAATTCTGTTCGCCACGCAGTTTTTCACGCAAAGAGATCAACGAGTCGCGCTTGGTGTCGCCGCTTGAAAGTCCTTCGACCGCCGACTCATCACCGGCGAGAAACGCCGCAAGGTTCGCTTCACTGTTTGCCGGAATCTGCGTGAAGCTCGCAGCCTGCCTGCTCAACTTTATCTTCTTCGAATTGATGACGTAGAGGCGCGCGCCCTGTAGTCGGACAGCATTACGAATTTGCCAGGCGAGCAGCGGATGCTGGTCGGTGGGATTATTTCCAACCAACAAGATCGCAGGGGCATTCGCTACATCGCGCATGCTTGCCGTAAGTTCATCTTTACCGGCTAGAGCGGCGGCGAAAGCAGGGAAGTCAGTCGTTCGACGGTGATCAATGTTGTTGGTCTTCAACACCACGCGGGCGAATTTCTGTAGCAGATAACTCTCTTCATTGGTCGTGCGATTCGATCCGATAACCCCGATGGTGCCGCCTCCATCTCGATCGCGAATCTCCGCCAGTTTTTTTCCGACAAGCTCAAATGCTTCTTCCCAGGTCGCGGGCGTCAAGCGGCCATCTTTACGGATCAGCGGCTGCATTAGCCGGTCTTCATGATTTGCAAAGTCAAACGCGTAGCGGCCCTTGATGCAAAGAAAATCTCCGTTTACGCCGCTCTTGTCGCGGTTATCTCCTCGGACAATCTCCATTCCCGTGTCAGACCTGCGAACTCCCAGCGTCGTCTTGCAGCCATCTCCGCAATGAGTGCAAGTCGTGCCAACATGATTCATCTCCC
>JBEEGK010000074.1:0-2866 GCA_041166845.1 Acidobacteriaceae bacterium | reverse complement strand
GTTTGGCCTGTACTGGGTTGAACAGATAATTGGCGTCGATCATGATGTCGACGTCGTCACCTACGGCATCGCGAACCGCGCGAACGCGAACCGCATCCTCGCGCCATCCTTTCTTATCCACCCCGACTATGAGCTTCATTGCGGAGAAACCCTTCGAGAGTTGCAGTTTTGCCGCTTCGGCCAACTGTGCGCGATCGTACTGAGGAAACCCAAAGGTCACATAGGCCGGTATCGTGGTCCTGGCATTTCCAAGCAGACCTGCAACTGATCTGCCCGCCGCTTTGCCTTGAATGTCCCAGAGAGCGATGTCAAGGCATGATAGGGCGCTGGAAATGACTCCGGTCATAGCTCGAGGGTTTAGCTTGGACCAGATCTTCTGGTGGATGGCCTCGGTATCCCGCACATCCATATCGCGCACTTCCGGCAATACGTACGATTTCAACGCGACAACGACGGAGCGAGCCAGAAAATGACCGGTGATCGCCAGACCGGACAAGCCGTCGTCAGTTTCAACTTCACAAAAGACAAATTCCTTTTGCTCTTCACGGCCATATCCGTGGACCTTTCGCTCAATCAATGGGACGGTAATAGCCGAAGTATGTACGCTCGCGCGTATCTCTCTAATCTTCACTCATTCTCCTTATTAGTATGTAGACCATTAGTATGCAGACCAGATTCTGAAAGTTCGGGACGTGGTTCTTCCACTCTTTCGAGCAATCTCGCTTTCCCGGCGAGAATGTGGTCAGCCATTGTGTGTTCCGATAAATCACAGTTGTGATCGCGCAGCGCTTCGATAATTCGCGCATGTTCTTGGTTTGAGACAACCATTGATTCGTGCTCTACGAGGCCACGACGGCGGAAAAGATGGAGCTCTTTGCTCAGTGTGCTGTAGAGCTCGGCGAGACGCTTGTTGCCTGACAACTCTACTAGGCGAGCATGGAAATCTACATTCAAGGGGTAATACATATCTATATCCTTAGCTTCCTGCATTGCGGCCACCCTGGCGCGAAGTTCGACAACGTCTCGGAAACTAATGCGATTCGCAGCTAGCCGGCCGGCTAGGCCAAACAGATGAGCGCGCACGTCATAAATCTCTGCCGCTTGAACTACACTCATTTCCCGCACGAACACGCCCCGATTCATGACAACCCTGACCAAATTGCTTTTTTCCAGACTCCGACAGGCCTCCCGTATCGGTCCTCGGCTGATACTTAACATCTCGGCCAGTGCGCTCTCGTTAATGCGATCTCCTGCTTGCAGTTCTCCCCGGATGATCATCCGCTCTAGTTCTTCGGCAACCAGTGAAGAGAGGGTTTCTGCGCGCCGACTTTTTAGCTGTACGAGCAAATCCTTGTTTTTCATCTTGCGAATCTCCGTAAGTCGATCGAAATATAGATTGTCAGTCCGTCAGTTTTTTAAGTGAGTTTTCACAATTTGGGTGCCGCCAATGCAGGCGTGGAAACAGGTGGCCTTCGAAAGTGCGTTGTCTGCTCAAAACCGAAGGCGAGTTTTATCAATTCGGGCTCGGCCCATGCGCGGCCGAGAAACTCCATTCCCACCGGCACCCCGATAGGAGCATCTGTCGTTGGCCTGGAAAAGCCAGCGGGCACTTCGATGGCCGGGAACCCCGCCAGGGCCGCGATAACGCCGTTGCGGTCTTTCTGAAACGTTGCCCCAATAGGAAGGACCAGACATTTTTGATGGGGATACACTAGCGCATCCAGATTATTTTTGGCCATGAGGTTGGCCACCTCAATCCTGATTTCGTCCATTCTCATCCGGCGATCTTTGTAGTCCGTAGAATTGGGCCCATCTTCATAACTTTCAGCCGTTGCGAAGAATTTTTGCAGTGTCGGCTTGTTGTACTGGCCGGAAGCAATGATTTCCGCCAGCGAATGCACGGGTACATGCGAACCCTGCTGCTGTAAATAGTGATTTAGTGCCGCCTTGAACTCCGGCTCATTCAGACGGAACTTCGCGGTCAACATGTCCGTGTCGAGGGCCGCGTCTTCGAGGCGGACAATCACTGCGCCTTGCTCCTTTAGCGCGTCAATAGCTTTGGCCATGACTTCGTTTACTTCTTCATATTCCGGCCCGCTACCAAATAAATTCGTAAGCACCCCAAGACGCGCTCCCTTCAATCCATTTTGGAGAAACGCCGTGTAGGTTTTCGGAATATTGCCGACACTTAGAGCAGTCACAGGATCGTTCGGATCGTATCCGACCATAACGTCCAATAATCTTGCGGTGTCGGCGACATTGCGAGTCATGGGGCCAATGGTGTCCTGGGTAAAAGAGACCGGGACAATCCCGTCCCGACTGATCAAGCCGCGGGTAGGCCGGAGTCCTACCAAACTGTTTGCAGAAGAAGGGGAACGGATGGAGCCGCCGGTATCCGATCCAGTACCTACAGCTGCGAAGTTCGCCGCGACAGCAGCGCCCGTTCCGCCAGAAGAGCCGCCCGGTGTTCGAGTGAGGTCGTACGGGTTTTTCACCTGTCCGCCCAGGGAACTTACGGAGATCCCGCCGCTGGCAAATTCCTGCAAGTTGGCTTTGCCAAGAATGAGCGCACCGGCTTCGCGAAGACGTTTGACGGCAAAAGCGTCCTTTTCAGGCTGCGCACCTTTAAGGGAGAGGGCGCCCGCAGTTGTAGGCATGTCCGCAGTGTCAAAATTATCTTTTAGAACGATGGGGATGCAGCCGAGCGGCTTTAATTTGTGGGTGCGCTGAAAGTCTTGATCCAAAGCATCGGCTTGCTCCAGACTTGCCGGGTTGATGTACAGCATGGAATCGATCGCGGGTCCTTGCTGGTCGTAAGCGTGGATGCGATTTAGATATTGCTGGACCAGATTGCGGCACGTCAGAG
>JBEEGK010000073.1:0-3049 GCA_041166845.1 Acidobacteriaceae bacterium | reverse complement strand
GTAACGCACGATTAATCCATCGGACGCGCGCTTCACCATCACTTTCACAAATTCGCGATCGTCCTTGATGTACTGCTGGGTCTTGCCTTTTTTTATCGAGTACAGCGGCGGCTGCGCGATGAATACGTTGCCACGCTTGATTAAGTCCTGCATGTGGCGGAAAAAGAACGTGAGCAGCAGCGTGCGGATGTGGCTTCCGTCCACGTCGGCGTCAGTCATCAAAATGATTTTGCCGTAACGCAGTTTCGCGGGATCGAAATCCTCCTTGGAGATTCCGGTGCCAAGCGCGGTGATCATGGCACGAATTTCTTCGTGCGCCAGCATCTTGTCGTAGCGGGCCTTCTCGACGTTGAGGATTTTTCCCTTAAGCGGCAGGATGGCCTGGAATCGGCGGTCGCGTCCCTGCTTCGCGGTCCCACCGGCGGACTCGCCTTCGACCAGAAACAATTCACAGCGCTCCGGCTGACGTTCCGAGCAGTCTGCTAGTTTTCCCGGCAGCCCTCCGCCGTCGAGCGCTCCTTTGCGGCGAGTCAAATCGCGTGCTTTGCGTGCGGCCTCACGAGCGCGGGCCGCGTCAATCGCTTTGTTGATAATCTTGCGGGCGACCGTCGTGTTCTGCTCGAAATATGCTCCCAGCCTTTCGTTCAAGAAGGCCTGGACAACTCCCGCGATATCCGAATTCAACTTGCCTTTGGTCTGACCTTCGAATTGTGGCTGCGGCAGCTTCACGCTTATAACAGCGACTAGTCCTTCGCGCACATCGTCGCCAGTTAGATTTTCTTTAACGTCTTTAAACAGGCCCATCTGCTGGCCGGCGTAATTGATGGTGCGGGTCAGGGCCGTGCGGAATCCGGAGAGATGGGTGCCTCCGTCAACAGTGTTGATGTTATTTGCGAAGCTGAACACCGACTCGGAATATCCGTCGTTATATTGCAATCCAATTTCCATAGCGACGGTATCTTTCTCCGCTTCCATGTAAATCGGTTTGTCATGCAACACTGTCTTGCCGCGGTTCAGGTGCTTAATGAATTCGGCGATGCCGCCGTTGTATTTAAATTCTGCGGTCTTGGGCTCGCCGGTTTTCGCATCAGTAGTGCGCTCATCGGTGAGCGTGATCAGCAATCCTTTATTGAGGAATGCGAGTTCGCGCAACCGCTGTGCAAGCGTATCGAAGTTATATTCGGTGACCGTGAAGATGGTTTTATCGGGAGTGAAGTGCACCTTGGTGCCGCGCTTTTTGGTGGCGCCGGCCTTCTTTAACTTGGTGGTTGGGACCCCTTCCGAGTAAGTCTGCTCCCAGGTAAACCCATCGCGCCAGATTTCGAGGTCGAGTTCCTCGCTAAGGGCGTTGACGCAAGAAACGCCGACACCGTGCAAGCCTCCGGAAACCTTGTAGGTTGAAGAATCGAATTTGCCACCGGCGTGCAGCGTGGTCATCACAACCTGGGCGGCGGGGATTTTCTCGCCGTCAATATCCATGGTATCCACAGGAATTCCACGGCCGTTATCTATCACCGTCACAGAATTATCGATATGAATGGTGACTTCAACTTTGTCGGCGTGCCCGGCGAGAGCTTCGTCCACTGAGTTGTCTACAACTTCATAGACGAGGTGATGCAGGCCCATCTCGCCGGTGGAACCGATGTACATGGCGGGACGTTTGCGGACGGCTTCCATGCCGCCGAGCACTTTGATCGAGTCGGCGTTGTAATCGCCATTGCTGCCAGCAGCTTTGCCGTTCTTATTTTTTAAATCGGATTTCGAGCCGGCCTTTTCTTCGGCCTTTTCAGCAACAACGCTTAACGCGTTCAATTCTTTCGTAGCCATTCAACTCCGTGTGACAGACTGGCAAATTTGAGCCCGCGCTAAACCACTTCCGAGACCTGTTTTTGCGAGACCCAGAAGCACTCAAATTACTGAAATTATTGCTACTTACGGCCAGTGGAAGATGTAACAATTATAGCATGAAACGACTGAATTTTTCGCCCCGTATTGGATGGGTAAACCCCTTGTTTACAACGGTTCCCAAGGCCGCAAAATTGCGCCTAAAGCAGTTGAACTTTCCGGCACCCGGCCGTCATCTAACCATCTCAAGCTGTTAGCATAGAGACTTACTTTTAAGATAGAACCTCGGCAGTCAGTTCCAGGAGAAATTGTTTTCATGAGTGTTCCGATTTCCCAGATGTGGACGGTGGCGTCGTACGTGGTGCGCCAAAAGCTGGCGCGGCGGAAACAGTACCCGCTGGTGCTGATGCTGGAGCCGCTGTTCCGCTGCAACCTCGCGTGCGCAGGCTGTGGCAAAATTCAGTATCCCGCCCACATTCTTAAACGCCAGCTCAGTCCAGCCGAATGCTTCAGTGCAGTGGATGAATGCGGCGCGCCCATGGTGTCCATTCCCGGCGGCGAGCCACTGATGCATCCGGAGATTGCGCAGATCGTCGAAGGCCTGGTCGCGCGCAAGAAATATATCTACCTCTGCACCAATGCCCTCCTTCTGAAGGAAAAGATTCATCTCTTCAAGCCGAGCAAATATCTGACTTTCAGCGTCCATATGGACGGCCAGCGCGAGCACCACGATCTTTCTGTGTGCCGTGAGGGTGGATACGACGGGGCGGTCGAGGGAATTCGCGAGGCGTTGCAGCGCGGCTTCCGTGTGACAACTAATACGACTCTATTCGACGGAGCCGATCCCAAGAGCGTGCGCGCATTTTTCGACGAAATGATGGATCTGGGCGTGGAAGGCATGATGCTTTCTCCCGGATACTCCTACGACAAAGCGCCCGACCAGCAGCATTTTCTCGGACGCGCCCGCACTCGCCGCCTGTTCCGCGCGATCCTTTCGAATCGCGAGAAGACTTGGCGCTTCAATCTTTCTCCGCTGTTTCTTGAGTTCCTGATGGGCAAGCGCACTTATGCCTGCACTCCATGGGGCATGCCTACCTACAATATTTTCGGGTGGCAGAAGCCGTGCTACCTGCTTCAGGACGGTTATGCCGACACTTTCAACGAGTTGATCGAGACCACCGACTGGCAGAATTACGGGACCGAA
>JBEEGK010000072.1:0-3151 GCA_041166845.1 Acidobacteriaceae bacterium | reverse complement strand
CCGGTTTTCCGTACTTTTTCTTGCGCCTCCACGAACTGCGCAATCACTAACGGCGGCAAGATACCAGCCAGACTATGTTTGCCGAACCGCTCCGGAGACAGGAATGGATCGGAGCTTTGTCCGCCTTTCCAATCCAGAGCGTTTCCCTCGCGATCCAGCCGAAGAAACAAATCCGGGAACGCTTGAAACAGAGCGCGCAGTTCGGTTGCGGTTTCGTACGCTTCGTCCTCGCTCTTCTTCCGGTCGGTCATATCGATGGCAGCCAAACGCATGCCCACCACTTGACCGAGCCGGTTGCGCAGAAGTTGCTCGTGCACTTCCACTGTTACCTGACTGCCGTTGGGACGCAGATATTTGCGTTGATAGGGAACCAGGGCGACCTGAGAGTTCAGTCTGCGCTCAGTTTGCTCCCGCTGCCGCACGCGATCCGCAGGGGACGTCAGATCCCAGCAGCGCTTGCTCAGAATTTCGCGAGGTGCCAATCCACGCAATTCGCATTCACGCCGGTTGACCCGTCGTACGATGCCTTTTTTGTCGATTTCAAGATAACCGATTGGGGCTGTTTCAAACAGATCGTTGGGGACGTCTTCGTGGACGGGGCTCTCCTGGCCCACCGTTTGATGAGCGCGCCTCGGCCTGCGCACGAAACTGATCGCTAGCGCTACGCCGATGAAAAACAATAGCCACACCAGCGGTTGAAAATCGGCCAACTGTGAATAGCCCCCAGGACAATCTTATCGGCGGAGCTTATTAAATCCTTTAGATGGCTGATTTTATATCGAAAACTAATTGAGCGGCAGTACTCCCTTTAATGAGGTGGCTGTCCTCTTTCACTCATTAGCCGCCTAGGAGATTGATGGAGCCGATGCCGCCCCGGATTTGAAGATGGATGTTTGTCTTCGCGTGCCCATAAGCATCATTGACATACCGGCTGCCGCGCTTCTGCAAACCTCGCGCATTTATGCCGCCGATGCCGCCGCTGGCGTCGGCCGATATTCCAACGCCTTCAGGCAGATAAACCGTCGCCTCCCCCACTCCCCCGTGAATGTTCACGTCGTAGTCGTGCTTTGGTGTGCCGCGCAGGTCGACTCGAAGCTGCCCGACGCCCATATGAACTTCCAGACTGCGAAGCGACAGACTACCCAGGTCGAGCCGCCCCTCGCCGGCTCCAAAATGGACTTCCATGTCCAAAGGCTTCTCGTCATTAAAGCGGAGGTCCCAGCGGTATTTCGAACGTCCGCCGTGGAAACTGTTGGAAGGCTCCTGCACCTCCAGATGGCCGCGGAAGCCACCGCCATCGTAGCGCACCTCAGGTTTCAAGCGCGGGTTATTGTAATTGAACTCGCCCTCCATCAGTTTCGGCGAACCACCCCGCACGTTCAATTCACCCGCTCCCATTTTCAGAATCACCCGCACCAGCTCGGATTTGTCGAGATCGATCGCTTTGGAATCTGTTCGCGCCTCGCCGTCGGAGTCATGATCTAAGTTAATGGTGCATCCCGCTAAAATCAGGATAGTTAGGGCTGCCGCAGGAAAAATTGTCTTGCCGGTGATAGTGAGCATTTTAACCCGCCTTTCCATGTCTACACGATTCTATACGAATGACTTGTGCCACTTCGTTCCTCCAAAATACGTACAAAAACCATCGACTAAGGCCTTTGCCCTAGGCTCAAGGGGGCTAAGCGCCCACCATCGGTACATTCTATACCTAGTACATTCACTTTCAAGAAACACCTGTTACACTGGGGCATCTTTAAGTTACGAAGATATGCTTTGCCTGTATTGCCGTAAAAATATCGGAGCGTTGCGAAGGTTGAGCGACAAAGAGTTTTGTTGCGCCGACCACCGCAAGAAACTTGCAAACCGATCTGCGCGTGCAGTACGGGAAGCCGAGGATCTATATGGATCCGACGAAACGACCGCTTGGCGAGAGATCACCAAAATCAAGCCAGAGGACAAATCGGAAAGACGCACGGGCATGGCTACTACCTTGTTTGTGGGCGTCGCGATTGTGTTCGTGATGTTGGCGGTGTCGGACTTACCGATGGGCGGTCCCAGGTCGGCGATATCTCCGCTGCCGGGATCGAGTCCAAAAGGCGCCACAGGCGGAGGCTTCGGGCAGACCCTCAGCCGAATGCTATCCAGCAAGGGGGCGATGCGCGAAGACTTCCACTCCGGTTTTGGAAATTGGGAAGGATTAAAATCCGCGAGCAGCGAGTGGTCCAGTGACAGCGGACACGTGCGTCCGAGTTCTCTGCGACTTTGGAAGCCGTCCGAATCGCTCTCCAATTACGAGATGGAGTTCCTGGGACAGATCGATCGCAAGAGTATCGACTGGGCGTTTCGAGCTTCCGATCTACATAACTATTACGCCACCAAGTTGATCATCACCAAGCCGGGACCCCTGCCAAACGCGGGCCTGGTACGCTTCATCGTGCTGGACGGACGCGAGCGCGAGCGTGTGGAACTGCCGCTGCCGCTCACGCTCGAACACGGCGTAGATTATAGAGTGAAAGTGAGCGTACAGGGCAGCCGGTTCCTGACATCGGTTAACGGCCAATTGGTCGGCTCCTGGACGGACAGCAGGCTGAGCCGCGGCGGGGTGGGTTTCTTCTCCGAAGACGGCGAATCGTCGCTGGTGAAGTGGGTGAGCCTGTCCGAGCGCGACAGCTTGCTGGGCCGTATAGTTTCGCATTTCTCCCTGATCACCTTCCCAACCAAACAATGAGGTGACAGTCACCGCATTGTTTGGCATGTGCTAACTTGAATTTCGGAAACGTTTTGATGCGTAGCTGTTTTTTGCTCTCGCTGTGCTTCGCGATTACTACCGCGATGCCCGCCTCGAATCCGAAAGCCCAACGTGCGTTCAAGGACGGTCTGCGCTATGAGACGATCGCGCAATGGAAAGAGGCCGACAAGGCTTATTCGGAAGCGATCCAGAACGATCCGGCGGACGCCGCCTCCTATCAGCATCGAGCGAAAGTCCGCTATGAGCTGGGCGATTATCAGCACGCTCTGGAAGATGCCGATTTGTTCCTGCGGACACAGCCCACCAGCGCCGAGGGGTATCAACTTCGCGGCGACATCCATCGGCGCTTGACGGATCACCGCCATGCCCTGGCCGATTACACTCGCGCCATTGAAGCGGGGG
>JBEEGK010000071.1:0-13374 GCA_041166845.1 Acidobacteriaceae bacterium | reverse complement strand
CTGGCTGAGGCCCGCGAGCGAGTCGAAGCGGAATGTCCGCTTACGCAGACCCGCCCCGTGGTAGCGGACATGTCTGAGGGATTTCGATTTCTAAGAGATATTCCGGGCCGTAAACTGGTGATGTATCTTGGCTCCAGCATAGGGAATTTCGATCCTGCAGATGCTGTCCGCATGTTGCGGCAGGTTCACAAAGAATTAGCTGCCGGAGATTCTCTGCTGTTGGGCACGGACCTGGTCAAGAACCCGGGGATACTGGTGCCGGCCTACGACGATTCTCAGGGTGTGACTGCGAGATTCAACCAAAATATTCTGTCCCGAATTAATCGGGAGTTAGACGCGAATTTTAACGTCAAAAGCTTCCGTCACGTTGCGCTGTGGAATGCCTGCCAGTCGCGGATGGAGATTTTCCTTGAAAGTCTGTGTGCGCAATCGGTGGACATCAGGCTGCTAAATCTACACCTCCACTTCAGCCCGGGGGAGCGAATCCACACCGAGAACAGTTACAAATACACCATGCCAATGGTACGAAGGATGCTCGAATCTTCCGGATTCGCGCTTGAAAAAAGCTGGACTGACTGGCGGAAATGGTTTGCAGTTCACCTGGCGAGGGTATAAGCGAGCAGTCGCCGCCGGTTGGAACTTCCATAGGCTTCGTTATATTCTTCACGCGTGCAACCGTCTTCCGAGCGTTCTCCCACGGCAGGTTTGGTGCTTGGCCTGCTCGTCACGCTGGCAGCGATCATTATTTATTCGTGGTACATAACCCTCCAGATTTCGGGACTGCGCGAGTTGCAAAACAATCTCTCCGACCGCAATCGCAAAGATTCATTGCAACTGCTGCGCATTCAAAATGAACTAAACTCTCTGGGACTGGCGATGCGCGACATGCTCGACAGCGGAGAACCTTATCCGCTGACCGCATGGACCGGGCAGTTTCAGAGGATGCGCACTGACCTTGATGACGCGCTCAAGCATGAAGAGCGGTATGGCCTCGCCACCCGCACTCCTGAGCAGCGCCAGTTGCTGGCGAACTCTTTGTCTCAATTCTGGGATGCGGTGGACCGCACGTTTATGCTCGCGCGCCAGGGAAAAGAAGATGAGGCTCGCGCGCAAATTCGTCTCTCATTACAGGCCCGGCAAGCCGCGCTGAGCACGGCCGTGGCCAGATTACTCGTCCAGAATAACGAAAGTGAAGAAGCTGCCGGGGCAAGAGTGAAGGAAATTTATGATCGCGTACAGCGACAGGTTTATCTTTTTCTTGCGGCAACGCTGAGTGCCGTTTTGCTCACCAGTTTTTACGTCATCCATGCGAACCGAAGATTGTTCGCGCGGCTTGCGACGCTTTCCGAACAACGGAGCGAGCTTGCGCAAATACTAATTTCTACGCAGGAATCAACTCTGAGATACATTTCGCGCGACTTGCACGACGAATTTGGGCAGATCCTAACCGCCATGGGATCAATGCTCGGCCGCGCCAGAAACCGCGTCCCTGAAAACTCACCGTTTCGTCCCGAACTGCTCGAAGTCCGCGAGATCGCACAATCCGCGCTGGATAAAGTTCGCAGCCTTTCTCAGGCGCTTCATCCGGTGATGCTCGACGAAGCCGGGCTGGAGACAACACTCGACTGGTACATCCCAACGTTCGAAAGGCAGGCCGGAATCGCAGTCCACTATGAGAAGTCGGGGCAAAGTTTCCCGATGGATGCGTCTGCCGCCGTCCACGTGTATCGTGTGGTACAGGAAGCGCTCAACAATATATTGCGTCACGCTGGCACGAAAACAGCGTGGGTGCGGCTGCAATATAAAGCCGACAAGTTAGAACTTGAAATTGAGGACCATGGGTCGGGCATTGTGCTTCCACCTGACAATCGCGGGATTGGGTTGGTGGCGATGCGAGAGCGTGCACAACTGCTGGAAGGATCGCTGGATTTCCTTCAGCCATCAGGCGGTGGCACACTGGTCCGCTTAATCGTTCCGAAGGAGAAGCCGGAGTCCAATGGCTGAAAAGATTTCCGTTCTGCTGGTTGATGACCACAGCTTGGTGCGCATGGGATTTCGGCGTCTCTTAGAAGACGAAGCAGATATTTCCGTGGCGGGAGAAGCGGCGAATGGGGAGGATGCAGTCAAACTGGCGCGCTCTTTGCAACCCCACGTGATTGTGATGGATTGCGCGTTGCCGGGAATGAGCGGCTTGCAGGCCACGCGAAAAATTCTAGAGTTTTCCCCGAGCACTCTAATTCTGATGCTTAGCATGCACACAGAGGAGACGTTAGTGCGACAGGCGCTCGATGCGGGCGCTAGGGGATACATCCTGAAAAACGCCAACGACCTTGAACTGGGAGCTGCGGTGCGGAAAGTAGCGGCGGGAGAGATCGTCATTGATCCCCAACTGACGAAGTCGGCCCCCCTTAAAGGGGAGCGTGCGAATAGTCTCACCGAGCGCGAGCTTGAAGTTTTGCAGCTGATCTGTGCTGGTAAATCAAATAAAGAAATCGCCACCGAGCTGAAACTAAGTGCGAATACCGTGGCAGTGCATCGCGCGAACATTATGGACGCGCTTGGTATTCATAAAACTGCTGAGCTCGTTGTGTATGCCATCCGCAGCGGGCTCGTGAATCTGCCATGAACCGCCGTTCTTTTCTTGGCGGCATGGCAAGCATCGCCTGTGGCGCTAGCCTTAGACTGCCAGTGGCGTTTGCGCTGCCCGCTCCCCAACCTCCCTCTCTCGGATTTCAGCTCGTGGACGTGACCGCATCCGCAGGAATTGGGTTTCGCCACAACAGCGGCGCATATGGAAATAAATTGCTGCCCGAAACGCTGGGTTCTGGATGCGCCTTCTTCGACTATGACGCCGACGGGTGGCCCGACATTCTGCTCGTCAATAGTATGGATTGGCCAACACGCAAACGCCAGCGAAGCACGTTGAGTCTCTATCACAACAACCGCGACGGGACCTTCACCGATGCTACTCGCAAGGCCGGATTGGACATTGAAATATACGGAATGGGTGTTGCCGTCGGCGACTATAACAACGATGGCTATCCCGACATTCTGATCACTTGCGTGGGACAGAACCGGTTATTCAAGAACACGGGGAAGGGAACATTCATAGATGTAACAAAATCCAGCGGGCTCGGGGGGCGAGTCGGTTTCAGCACTTCGGCGCTGTGGTTCGACTTTGATCGCGATGGCTTGCTCGACCTTTTTGTTTGTAATTATGTGAAGTGGTCGCCGGAGCACGATGTGTTCTGCAGTATTGATGGCAAGCTGAAATCATATTGCACTCCTGAAGCTTACCGAGGGGAAACGTGCTGGCTGTTTCACAATCGCGGCGATGGCACTTTCGAAGATGTGACCGCGGGCAGCGGAATTTTTGACAGTAGTTCCAAGTCACTTGGCGTCGCCATGCTTGATTACGACCAGGACGGTTGGCCGGATTTGCTTGTCGCTAACGACACTCAGCCGAATAAGCTCTACCGCAACCAGCGCAATGGGACGTTCAAAGATGTCGCGGTGGAAACGGGCATCGCCTTCAGCTCCGAGGGCAAGGCACGAGCTGGAATGGGTGTGGATGCTGGGGACTTCGAGAATTCCGGACAGCCAGGCATTGCGATCACAAATTTCGATAATGAAATGATCGGACTCTACCGTAGAGACAGCGCAGGGAACTTCACTGATGTGGCGACGCGAGCGGGGATCGGGTTAAGTTCGAAAGATAAACTCGGGTTTGGATGTGTCTTTCTCGATGCTGACCTCGATGGCGCTCTCGATCTTCTGGTGGCAAACGGACACATTGATGAGACGGTGCGAAACATCCGCGGAAATCTTGGTTATGCGCAATCGCCGCAACTGTTCCTGAATGACGGACACGCTAAATTTCGGGATGTGGCTCCCGAAATGGGTGCAGCATTTAATTCGCCGAAGGTTGGGCGTGGGCTCGCGTGCGGAGACTTTGATCGCGACGGAGACGTTGACATCCTCATGACTACGAATAATGGTCCCGCATATCTTTTTCGGAATGATCAGACGTCGGGAAATCGCAGCATTCGGTTTGTTCTGACGGGTACGAAATCAAATCGCGATGCGATTGGAGCGATGCTCCACATTTATTACAACGGAGTAACGCAAACGCGGATGATCAAGGGTGGATCGAGTTATCTATCGCAATCCGAGTTGCCGGTTACCTTCGGATTGCAGAAACATGATCACGTTGATCGTGCCGTCGTCGAGTGGCCCAGCGGCAAGACAGACGAGTTTAAAAATCTCACTGCCGGGCGCGGCTACAAATGTACTGAGGGAAAAGGAATGGATCCCCTTCAGCATTTTTAGTTAGGTTTTTATTTTAGGTCTGCTCGACTCCCTCTTGTTCCAACCCTGCACCAAAGTCGGCGATTACCCTCTCACGCTTTTGAATCCTCCGGCCGTCCGTTCATTTAACCGCCGGTCATATCTCGCGAACTGTGTTTGATGCCAGACAGTTCTACCGGTATAAAACGATTGAATTGCTTCAACAAGTTCGATACAGTTTCTGACCTGAGGTCAGCAGATGGCTAGGGTGACCGGCAGCCTCACAGTTCCGCTGCGCTATAGCGCTAGAGTAGTGAGTCCTCGAGGCGAGGACAAGAAAGCGAAAATTGTGGATGCCGCCATGCGTCATTTTGCTGAGCACGGTTATCAGGCGGCCCGGGTTGGCGATATCGCCGCTGCCCTCGGGATTGCAAAAGGCTCAGTCTTTCAGCATTTCGGCAGTAAGGACGGCCTTTTTTTTGAGGTGTACAAAAAAGCTGCGCGGTCGTTTTCACGCTATTTGAACGTTCCCGACGACGTGCGCGAGCGCGGATTCTTCGACGTCCTGCATTACTGGTTGATTCGTACCGAACACATGGTGCGCGAGGATTGGATTCCGTACCGCATCTATCTCCTGGGGAATTACGGAACCGACCTGGCGTTGAAGCGAGAAATTAATAAATTTCTGATTGCTGAAGATCCATACGGCAGGGTTGCATTTGTGCGTTTTGGGTTGGAGCGCGGCGAACTTCGCAAAGACCTTGACGTCGAGACTGTGGTCTCGATTATTGATTGGGTGGTCGAACGATTTCAGGATGCGTTGCTCATTGAGGAACTCGATCCTGGATTATTTCGCAGGCAAGGGGAGCTGGCAGAGCGTAAAGATGCGCGCATACAGCAATTTCTTGGCGTGCTGCGGCGCGCCATCGGCACGGAAAAAGCTGGGGGCAAAAGTTGAGTCCATCGCCATGCAAAACTTCGATAGTAGATATTGTCGCGGGCTATGACGACCGCGCAGCGTTGAACGAAGCCTCAACCATCCCCGCGTCATGGTACGTGGATGCACGCATCGCGCAACTCGAAACCGAAACCGTATTTAGCAAGAACTGGCAGCTGGTTGGTCGGGCGAGTGATGTCGAAAAGCCAGGACAATTCATAACCACCAGCGCTGCCAGTGAGCCCATCGTAGTTGTGCGTGGGTCAGATGGCACGCTGCGGGCCTTTTATAATGTCTGCCGCCATCATGCCGCTGCTGTCGTCACGGAAGCTTGCGGGCAGGCATCCATTTTGCGCTGTCCATATCATGGCTGGAACTACGGGCTGGACGGCTCATTGAAGGGCATGCCGGAATTTCAAGGCGTGAAGAATTTTGAACGACAACAGAACGGACTGATTCCGGTGAGAGTCGAAGTTTGGGAAAAATTCATTTTCATCAATCTCGATGACAACAGTGCATCGCTGGCAGAATTTTTGGGTGGACTGATCAAGCGCGTGGCTCCCCTGGGAGTAAGCCGCTTGCATTACTTCGAATCGCGGACTTACGACATTCATTGCAATTGGAAGGTCTTCGTTGATAATTTTCTCGACGGTGGTTATCACGTTCCGCATCTACATAAGGGATTGAACAGTGTACTCGATTATAAAAAGTACACGATCGAAAACGAAGATCGCTACTGTCTGCAATCAAGTCCGATGGTGACATCGAGCGATGAAGCTTCGGGCACCGCCGCAACCCGAAAAGGAGACCGCGCGTGGTATTTCTGGCAGTATCCCAATCTCATGATCAATTGCTACGAAGGTTACATGGACACGAACCTCGTCCTTCCGTTGGACGTCGATCATTGCCGGGTCATCTTCGACTTTTATTTCTCAGATATTGGAGACGCCGCTCGCGCCTATAACGAGCAAAGCGTTGCCACCGGAGCGGGCGTGCAGGAAGAAGATCTCGACATTTGCGAGTCGGTACAAAGAGGGCTCAAGAGCCGGGCTTACGGAGCAGGAAGACTATCGGCGCGTCGCGAGGCAGGGGAACACTTGTTTCACCGTCTGTTGGCAGCGGACCTCAAGGGTGGCGTCAATTCGTGATTTCGGTGTTGCCCTCTTTCGTGATGTTATGGGATGTTTCCACTCCTTCCTCGCTCATTTTATGAACGACTCTCTCGCTCAGCATGACAGAGGATTTCGTTGACCTTTTCTGATGGCAGGTGCGTATAATCTCGGTTTCCGAATTCCGTTTCATTAACCAACAACCGCTCGCCGAGGCCGACCCGATGACTGAGACTTCCGATCCCAACTCAGCTAGCCGTCGCAAATTCCTTGCCGCCACGGGGGGTCTGCTCGCAGCCGCTGCTGCGGTGCCGCGCACAGCCCCGGCACTGGCCGGAAATCCCGCTCAATCTTCGGCTGAGTCCTCCTTGCCAGGGGGAAAGGTCAGGAAAATTCCAATCGGAGTATTCGATCCGGTTTTTGATCACCTCTCGCTTGATGAGATGATCGAAAAAATATCCAGCTTAGGAATTGAAGCGGTTGAAATTGGTACCGGCGGATATCCCGGTACCAAACACTGTCCGGTACAGGAGTTGCTGGACGATCCGGGGAAGCTCAACGCGTGGAAGAAAAAGTTTGAAGATCACAACATCCAGGTCGCGACGCTAAGTTGCCACGGCAATCCTGTGCACCCCGACTCCAAAATTGCTTCTCGAGATGCGGAAACGTTTCGGCGCACTGTACTGCTCGCGGAAGAATTAGAGGTGAAAGTCATCGTCGGATTCTCCGGATGTCCAGGTGGAAGCGCGCGAGATGCCTCGCCGAGTTGGATTACGTATCGCTGGCCTCCGGAATTTGCCGAGGCCCTGGAGTGGCAATGGAAAGAAAAAGTCATTCCATACTGGAAGCAAGCCGCGAAGTTTGCCGGCGAACACGGAATTCACAAGTTGGCGTTCGAGATGCATCCCAATTTCGTGGTCTACAATCCTATGACGCTGCTGCGTCTGCGCGATGCTGTCGGCGAGTCAATTGGCGCCAACTGCGATCTTAGCCATCTTTTTTGGCAGGGATGCGATCCCATAGAAGTCATTCATTTGCTTGGCAAGCAGGGAGCCCTTTATCACGCGCATATGAAAGACACCGTGATGTTCAAGGAAAATGTTGACAAATATGGCGTGCTGAATTTTGCATTCACCAAAGAGCTTTCTCAGGCCTCAGAGACATTTCGTGCCGTTGGCTATGGACACAGCGCAAATCTGTGGAAGGAAATCGTGCGAGCTTACATGGACGTGGGCTATCAAGGAATCCTGAGCATAGAAAATGAGGATCCGATTCTTGCCGGGGAAGTTGGTGTAGAACGTGCCGTGTATGTTTTGAAAAACGTCCGCAATGAACTGCTTGGAGTTGCGGCGTAATCGGTGCGATTCACAACAAGCCAGGGGGGATTTTGTTGGATAGGCGAACCTTTCTAGGGACAATCACCGCAGCTGCTTTGCTGAGTAAGGGTCTCGCCTCGGCGTTCGCACCTCGCAACGACCACGAAGACGCGCATAAGATTGCGACGATCGGTCTCCAGCTTTACACCTTACGAGCGGAGATGAAGCAGGACTTTGAAGGAACACTCTCCAATGTGGCTGCGATTGGATACCGCGAAGTGGAGTTTGCGGGCTACTTTGAGAAATCTCCGAAAGATGTTCGCGCCGCGCTCGACCGGCACGGATTGATTGCACCCTCAAGTCATTTTGCTTATGCGAGTCTGAGTACCGAGAAGTGGCCGCGCATACTCGAGGACAGCAAAACAATCGGTCATTCCTATGTAGTCATCTCATCGGTGGACGATGATCTCAAGAAGCACGCCGACGGGTGGAAGCGCGCCGCCGAAGCATTTAATCGTGCGGCAGAAGCCAGCAAGAAAGCCGGCATCCAATTCGCCTACCATAACCACGATGTTGAATTTCGCACTGTGGATGGCAAGCTTCCGTATGCGATTCTGCTGTCGGAGTGCGATGCGGAATTGGTCAAGATGGAAATGGATCTGGGTTGGGTCTTTGTAGCGGGCGCTGATCCGCTGTCTTATTTTGATAAATATCCGGGGCGCTTTCCGCTCGTGCACGTGAAAGATTTTACCCAGGACAAGAAGATGAAAAATGTTGGAAACGGGGTAATTGATTGGAAGAAGATTTTCGCTGCATCTGGGAAGGCCGGAATAAAACATTATTTCGTCGAGAATGATGAGCCGCAATCGGCCTCCGACGATATTCGATCGAGTTTCGAGTATTTAAAGAAACTCAGGTTCTAAGCGCAACATTTCGTCTCTGAGGAGGTCCGTTGGTGCAAGTAATCCGCTCGCCCAAAGTTTACGATGTTTGTATTGTCGGCTCCGGCGCTGCCGGCGGCACTGCGGCCAAGGTGCTCACCGACGGCGGACTCGATGTTCTGATGCTGGAGGCAGGTCCTGCGCTGAATCCCGAGAAAGATTACAAAGAGCACATGTGGCCTTACCAGCTTCCACATCGCGGAGTTGGCGTGGGTGGAAAACTTCGAGGGGAACTGAACGACGAGTTTCTTGCGCCCAATGGATTCTGGGAAATCGAAGGCGAGCCTTACACGGTCGCGGCCGGCTCGCGGTTCCGCTGGTTTCGCTCCCGCATTGTCGGCGGCCGCACCAACCATTGGGGCAGAATCGCGTTGCGCTACGCTCCGGTAGATTTCAAATCGCGTTCTTCGGATGGCATGGGCGATGACTGGCCGCTTTCCTACGAAGACATCGCTCCTTACTACGACAAGGTCGAATCTTTTATCGGGGTTTTTGGAACCAAAGAAAATATTCCCAGCGCGCCTGACGGCATTTTCATGCCACCGCCGCCGCCGCGTTGCACTGAGACCATTGTCAAGAAGGCGTGTGACGGTCTTAACATTCTTTGTATCCCGTCGCGCCTAGCGATTATTACCAAGCCCCTGAATGGGCGTCCCGCCTGTCACTATTGCGGACAATGCGGCCGGGGATGCATTACAGCCTCCAATTTCAGCTCCAGCCAGGTGATGATTCCGCCCGCCCAGAAAACCGGACGCCTCACGTTGGTCACGAACGCCATGGCGAGAGAAATTTCCGTAGGTAAGGATGGCAGGGCGGAGGCGGTTTCCTACATAGATAAAATGACCGGCGATGAAAAACGTGTGAACGCGAAAGCTTTCATCGTCGCCGCGAGCGCGTGCGAATCCGCCCGCCTACTTTTGAATTCAAGCTCTACGCTGTTTCCGAACGGACTGGCGAATTCGTCAGGGGTGGTGGGAAAGTATTTAACCGACACTGTGGGCAGTGATGGAGGAGGGTATTTCCCTCAATTGGAGAAGATGCCTCCTCACAATCATGACGGCACCGGCGGGATGCACATGTACGTGCCATGGTGGAAGTTCGATCGCAAAAATGATTTTTTGCGCGGCTACCACATCGAAGTGTATGGCGGCCGTTTCATGCCAGGGGTCGGGGATTTCGACAGCCTTTGCGATACGGTCGAGGGATATGGCAGCGAACTCAAGCAGCTGTGTCGCAGCACTTACGGCACCTATATCGGATTTTCAGGACGCGGGGAAATGATCCCTAACGAAAAAAGTTATTGCGAGCTGGATCCCAACGTTGTGGACCGTTGGGGAATCCCAGTGCTGCGTTTCAACTGGCAGTGGAGCGATAACGAAATCAAAATGGCTAAGGACATGCAGGAAACTTTCCGTGCTATCACTGAAGCCGCAGGCGGCGTCTACGAAACGAAAACCACCGCCCAGGGCATGCGTCCTTATGGGATCGCCGACGGCGGAGTAATTATTCACGAATTGGGGACGGTGCGGATGGGCGCAAGTCCGAAAACGTCGGCCTTGAATAACTACTGTCAGGCCCACGATGTCAAGAATTTATTCGTTACCGACGGTGCTTCTTTTGTGACCAACGCCGATAAGAATCCGACATTAACGATCATGGCGCTCTCATGGAGGGCATCGGATTACATTCTGGACCAGGCGAAAAAAGGAAACCTCTGACACAGGAATACATTCATGCCATTAAATGAAAATGCGGGCAATGAAGCATCGGCGCGGAGGACTGCCGGCAAGGGAGTGTCACGGCGTGACATCCTGAAATCACTGATGATCGGCGTCACCGCGGGATCAGCATTGCGCGTGATTCCTCTGCACGCGGCTGAATACGCTCACAACATGGTGATGGCGGAAAAAGCCACGAAGGCCGATGCATCGTACAAGCCCAAGTTCTTCCGTCCGCGGCAATATCAAACTTTGCAATCGCTGTGCCAAACCATTATTCCTCCTGACGGAGAATCCGGCGGCGCGATCGAGGCGGGAGCGCCCGAGTTTATAGACCTGCTGACGAGCGAGAATCCGGAGTATCAGCTGAAACTCGGGGGAGGGTTGATGTGGCTGGATGCAACTTGCACGGATCGCTATGGCAAAAGCTATCCGGACTGTGCGCCCGCGCAGCAAAAAGAAATTCTGGACCTCATCGCATATCGCAGGAATGCCCTTACGACGCCCAGCATCGCACCAGGGATCGAATTCTTTTCATTTCTTCGCGGCATGACTGCGGATGGATTTTTTACCAGCCAGATCGGAATTAAATATCTCGGCTATATAGGAAATGCCTACACGGTGTTTCGAGGCTGTCCGCCAGTGCCGGAGGGGTGAATTTACTTCGTGAATTCCGAGCAATTAATGAATTTCGATTAGTTCTTTTCGCTGGCGCTTTCACTCCTCGCCTGCTCCGCCATCTTGCGAATAACGGCCACGATGACGTCCGGACGCTGAAGTGGGACGGCGTGGCCACTCTCCTGGGCGATCACATAACTGCTTTTTGTGGAGAGGCGCGTGAGTTGCTGCTGAAGCGACTGCCAGCGCGCTTCACTTGTTGAATTGTTTTGCGCATTGGTGCGGTTAGGATCGCGCGCAATCACGGTGAGCGGAATATCTCCGATAGTACCTAACGTGCGAATCTCTTCGGCGCTCCGTTGAAAAGCTTCCCAATGACTGTAGTAGCTTCCCTGATATTGTGAGCGGCAGGTAATCGCCGTTTTTATCCCTCGCACATCAGAGTTGCTTCCCCCGCACCACTCTCGCCAGCGAGGTAGGCCAAAGGGCATGGTCCACTGCATGGTGCGCAGCCACAGTTTGTTCTGCCAGCTGAAGGGAATGCTTTCGTCGGGATGAGAACCGTCAATCAAAATAATTCCAGCGGTCTCGCGAGGGAAGAGTTTTGCAAAGGCAAGAGCATTGAACGCTCCGAAGGAGTGGCCGGCGATGATGTATGGAGGCTTCACCCCAGCAGTACTCAACAGAGTGTGAAGTTCCTCGGCCATTATGCTGGGAAGGCGTTCCTTCGGACTAGGATCGCTCCAGCCATATCCGCCACGATCGTAGGAACAAACGCGGGTGAATTTGGCGACTTCCGGCTGCACGTAAAACCAATCTAAATACGTTCCCACCAATCCGTATTCAAGAATCACAGTGGGTCCGCCAACGCCGGAGCAATAAAGATGAAGACGGTAGCCGCCTACGTCTACCAACTTCCCGGGCGGCTGATAAGTCTGTCGTTCTCGTGCCGCCGCAACGGACTGATAAATCGCTCCCGCACAAGCCAGAATCAGGCCGCAAATTAATTCAACAATTAAGAACGTGCGGGCAACACGATAAACACTACGGGCAGAATCTGCATGTCCCGACGTCGCAGCCGCCAGCCCTACCAGCAATAGCGCAAGCGGCAATGCGACTGCAAGAATTGCGGCGATGCGTATGGGATGAAACATGGCCGCGATTATAGTAACGAATGCTTGAGCTCCCGCAAACGAGTTGTTAATTGGACAATCTGAGCAGCGAGGCCAAGTCCACGTTTCGGACTGCCAGGTGGACCGGGATATTATTGTGGCTGATACCAGCATTCGTAGTCGAAAAATGAACACCGGATTTCAATGCGCGGGCTGCGGGGAATGGAATGAGACTTCCGTGGATGAAAGTGCAGGAGGTACGCAGCGCTACGTCGAGGATTGCCAGATCTGTTGTAAGCCGAATCTTCTGCTGGCTACGCGCGATGTAGAGAACGGGGAATTTACGATCACATCCGAACTTGAATAGTCCGATTCAAATCGGAGATCTGGAAGGATTCAGCCGCGTATAGTAGCTCCTATAATCTGCTCGTTGGAGGAGATGGAAACATGGGTATGAGCTACGGTGCTCCCGGACGTCCGATTGCGCGCGGCATGGTTGCGCACAATATGGTCACGACACAATTCGAGTTGGATGGTTTCAAGGTTGTTCGCACACTGGGTGTTGTTCGCGGAATTGTCGTCCGCTCACGCTCCATCATCGGCACCATCGGCGCCAGCCTGCAAACGCTCGTGGGCGGCAATATCACGCTGCTGACGAACCTATGTGAGAAGACCCGTGCAGATGCTTTCGATTTAATGCTGCAACACGCCTCCGAACTAGGAGGGAACGCGGTCGTCGGGGCGCGCTACGACGCGACCGAGGTCATGCAAGGGGTGACCGAGGTATTGGCGTACGGCACAGCGGTGTTCGTGGAGCCCGCGCGCACGAACTAGAGAAAAGTGAAGCGCGCGAGCTCACCCGGGCAGGGTTTCACTTGGACGCCGTGGATGATATTATTGTGGCAATAACTCGAGCGACGCGCTTTTCTCAGCGTCCGCCGCGACACTCCTCAGTAGCTCAATGGCAGAGCATCCGGCTGTTAACCGGAGGGTTGTAGGTTCGAGTCCTACCTGAGGAGCCAATTCTTTTCTGCAACTTACGATGTGGATTCGGAGTCTCGCCGTGGGACTGTGCCCGCTTTTGTGCCGCCTCTGCATCACGGTTGGTAGCAGAACAAAGCGCTCGCGACCAGGACGTTGATTGCCGTGACCAGCGAAGCCAGCCGAATCGCCTTTATTGTTGTGCTTGATTCTTCTCTCTGAGTGAGTTCGTCCGAGCGTAGTTGGGATTTGACAACTTGTGTTTGCTAGCTGCAGAGGGATACCTGTTATGTTTTCCCTCGATCAAAGTCGTCAGACTGTAAGAACTACCCTCCCGAAGGGGCGACCTTCAACG
>JBEEGK010000070.1:0-7049 GCA_041166845.1 Acidobacteriaceae bacterium | reverse complement strand
TTCAAAACGTAATAACGCGAACACAAAGACTCCATTGATGGTTGAGTTAAACTCAGCTAAGCCTAACAAAAGAGGAGCACTTACGAAGAGTAAAGGAAGAGTTTTGCAGATGGCTCAGAAGACGACTGCCAAGAAAGTTGTAAGTGAAGATCCGCATTATGCACAGGCTGTGCAAAACTACGAGGCTGGCCTGCGTGCAATGCAGGAGCACAAATTCGAGAAGGCGAAGACCCATTTCCAAAAGCTTACTTCCGGCCCGAGCAAGGAGCTTGCGGACCGTGCCTCGGTTCATCTCAGCGCCTGCAATCAGCAATTACAGCGCGGAACCACCCAGTTCAAGTCGCCTGAAGAACACTACGATTATGCCGTCTCGCTGATGAATATCGGCGATTACGTCAGCGCCCGCGAGCACCTCGATGCAATCTACAAGCAAGTTCCTGCTGCGGACTATGTTTCGTACGGGATGGCCGCCCTGAATTGCCTGACCGGACACGTCGAAGACGCGCTGCGCCAACTGGACGCTGCCATTCGTATCAATGCCTCGCTGCGTTTTCAGGCGCGCAATGATTCCGACTTCCAGAACCTGGTGGAAGATCCGCGTTTTACCGAACTGCTTTATCCCGATCCGGGCGCCGAGTTCGATTCAGTCGGCGAGGATGTTTCGCGAAGGAATGCTGACACATACTCGAATTCCGATATGGATATAGAAGACGACAACGAAGACCGTCGCCGATAGCTCTCCAAATGCCGGATACGCCACGTCGTCAGAAGCCTTTTCGGCGCGACCCCATCGCAGTCAATCCTGGCTTGCGTGTAGTTGCGATTGGCGGCGGAACGGGTCTCTCTACCCTGCTTAAGGGCCTCAAGCACTACGTTGCGCCAGCCAGTTTTTTTGCTCTCCCCAACGTTGCTCCTGTTGCCCCCGCTCCGTCGACAGCAAATGAGGAGCAAAACGAAACCGTTCCTACTCTGCTTATTTCAGATTTGTGCGCGGTCGTCACGGTCAGTGACGATGGCGGCTCCAGCGGACGTCTTCGCAAGGAACTCAACATGCTTCCCCCAGGGGACATTCGCAACTGTATCGTCGCTCTCTCGGAGGATGAGGCGCTGCTTTCCCGGCTGTTTCAGCATCGCTTTATCAAGGGCTCAGGACTGGAAGGTCATAGCTTTGGAAATCTTTTTCTCGCCGCGCTCACCTCCATTACCGGAGACTTCAGTGAGGCCGTACGGCTTTCGTCAGAAATTCTGCTTACCCGCGGACACATTTATCCCGCGACATCCGCCGACGTGGAACTCGAAGCGCTAATGGAAGACGGAACCCTGGTGCGCGGCGAGACTAACATCACCGCGAGCAAAATACGCATTCAGTCGCTCTCGCTGATTCCCGCCGATGTCCAGCCGCTACCGCAAACCCTGGAAGCCATCAGGAGTGCGGATCTCATCACCATCGGTCCGGGCTCACTGTTCACGAGTCTGATTCCCAACCTTCTGGTGCGCGGAATTGCCCACGCAATCCTGAATTCCTCGGCGATGAAAGTTTACATTTGCAACCTCATGACGCAGGCGAACGAGAGCCTCGGACGCACCGCCGCAGACCACATCCGAGCGCTGCATGAGCACGCTCAAGCACCGATATTTGACTACGCCCTCATTAATCGCGCTCAGGTCTCCGACGACATGAAGACGAAATATGCGGCCGAGGGGGCGGAACAGATCATTAGCGATCTGGAAGCGATCGAAGCCCTTGGAGTATGTCCGGTTCTTGGGGATTACCTCGCAGAAGGAACCGTAGCCCGTCATGCGAACGAGCGGGTTGCCTGCGACCTCATGCAGCTTGTAATGCAGACGCCCACGCCCGACGCCAGAAGCTAAGTTAAAGTTCTGTCATCAGCTTTCAGCTGTCAGCTAGAACCCGAATGCATAGAGTAAGAGCGAAGGCCGAAAGCTGAGAGCTCGCAGCTTCTTGATATATTGAATTCGATGCCAAAACAATCTCCAGAATCAAAGTCGCGAGCCCCTCGTATCGCGTTTGCAATTATGGCCGCGGGAAAAGGCACGCGGCTGAAGTCGAAGCATCCGAAAGTCCTGCACCAAGTTGGAGGCAAGCCGCTGCTTGCTCACGTGATCGCGGCGGCCAGCGCGGTTGTGCCTGCGGAAGATGTTTACGCAATCATCGGACACGAGGCCGAAAGGGTACGCGAAGCCGTCGCGCACACCGGAGTTTCATTCGTTCTGCAAGGCGAACAGCGCGGCACCGGACACGCTTTGATGATGGCCCGCGAAGCGCTAAGGGCTTATGACGTTGTCCTCGTACTCTCTGGAGACGCGCCCCTTATCACTGTTGCGACAATCGAAAAACTCAAAGACTTCCACCTCTCGCAGGCTGCGGCCATGACTCTGCTAACTGCCCGGCTTGAAAACCCCACAGGCTACGGCAGAGTTATACGTAAGAGTGCAAACGGCAGCGAGGTGAAGGCGATCGTTGAGGAAAAGTCCGCGACGCCAGCGCAGCGCAAGATTCGCGAGATCAACTCCGGCTTTTACGCATTCTCGGTGAAGGCACTGTTTGCGAACATCGATCAGCTTGGCACCGACAATCCTCACAAAGAGTATTACCTCACTGACATGGCCGGCGTGCTGGTCAAAAATAAAGAGCGAGTCGTTGGAATCGAAACCAGCGATCCTTACGAAATTCTGGGCAGCAACACTCGTGCCGAACTGGTCGAGATTGATCAGCGCATGCGGATGGCTAAATGCCAGAAGTTGATGGTGGATGGCGCGACAATCTTTTACCCGGAAACTTGCGTCATTGATAACGACGTCGTGATCGGAGCCGACACCGTGATCGAGCCCTTCGTACAACTTTTAGGCACGACTCGAATTGGAACTGACTGTCGCATCCGTTCCTACAGCGTGATTCGCAATTCTGAGATTGCCGACGGAGTCATGGTTCGTCCCGGCTGCATCTTGGATGAGGCGATCGTGAGATCGGGAGCGGTTCTCGGACCCTATTCTCATTTGCGCCCCGGAAGCGAAATTGGGGAAGACGCGCACGTGGGGAATTTTGTCGAAACTAAATCCATGCGCTTAGGCAAAGGATCAAAAGCCGGCCACCTGAGTTACTTGGGAAACGCCGAAATTGGAGCACGCGTAAACATCGGAGCCGGAACCATCACCTGCAATTACGACGGCGTCAACAAGCACACCACAATCATCGAAGACGGAGTGTTTGTCGGAAGCGACTCCACGCTGGTGGCTCCAGTTCGCGTAGGCAAGGGCGCCTACGTCGCCGCCGGATCGTGCGTCACAGATGATGTTCCCGCCGATGCCCTTGCTGTGGGACGCGCTCGCCAGATCGTCAAAGAAGGATGGGCAAAGCAAAAACGAGAGCAGCGCGCAGAATCCAAAACGCTTAAACCGAAAACGCCGTCATCCTGAGCCAGGACAACGAAGGACCTCTGCGTTATTTCGACACGGCAGCGAACAGGTCGGAATGCATAAGCGACTGGAATCTCTTGTCGTCACTGCGGAAATGCATTTGCAAATTAGAGCTGTCAGAATTGACCGTCACACTATCCAAAGCAACTTTCTCAATCGGAGTAGCCGACATCTTCTTATAAAGCACTCCAGCCTTGACGAGAGACGACAACGTCGTAGCCGTAACTGAATCCGTTGTCACAACATCAAGATCGAAATTCACTCCGTTATTAAAGTTCATCGTGTAACGCGAACCGAGAATACGCTTCTTCACGGTATCGAAATCCGCCAGCTTGGCGGCGTCTCCCAGAGCGGACAGCATCATGTTCTGACTTCCCTGCTGGTCGAGCACGCTCCACACGGCGCCGGACTCCACCGAGCCAATCATGTCGGCAATTTGATTGTTCGAATCAAGGGTTGGAGCGAAGCCATCACGGCTATCTAAAGCCCCGCGCAGAGCGCCGCTGTCACCGAACAAAAGCGTGTTCTCGTCGAGAAAAGTCATCTGCATTCCGCCAGACATCGGATAAATATTTGTATTTCGCAGGCGAAGGCCTTTCATCTTACTGGCCGCCATCTTCTTAAGCACAGCCTTCATGGAAAATGAGCCTTGCGCCACTCCCACGACTTTCAGACCCTGTTTGCCGCTGCGGTAAGATGCGAAAGTCAGTTGGTCTACATCTTTTTCAGGATTAATACCAACGCCCTTGAGGGCACCCTCGAATTCTTTCAAGCTGGGCGGCAACACTTGCTGTTTCAGTGCCATCGCAGTCCCGGAATTTTTCAGCGCGCGATAATCCACGCAAATGATCTGCTGGACCTGTGATGGAATCACCGTTCGCGCGGAGCTTCCCAGCGGTATAGCGAATGCTGGTGTGGCCGTAAGTGAAGAAATCAGGGCAAACAACCCAACATACGTTACGAGAACTTTAGATACATTCATTTTCATAATTGAGAGCCTTACCGTAATGCCAGCATATGGTTGGATGCCCTCATCCCCACGTTGGTCAACCACCTAACCTTGATTCTAAGCCCAAATAGGCCAATCAGGTCATGCCGGACGGAGTAACAGCGTACTTCCCCGATTCCGGTTTGGAAGGGGCTCTCAAAGTCTGGCGACAAAACTTGAAGTGGGCGCTTCGGGAGAAACCGGACATGTAGAAGCACCGCCCAGCCTGAACCGAAAGTGTCCCGTCTGGCTGAAGCGTGAGAGAAAAAACTCTCAGTCTTTGCGTTGAATAGAAGCGACTGAATACTCAAACAATTAACTGGCTATTTGGTGAGCGCGGATGGACTCGAACCATCGACCCATGCCTTAAAAGAATACTTGGCTACCGGATCAGAAGGTCTCATGAAGTGGCAGGAGCATCGCATGGGACTTAATCTTGAAGGAGTTAGCGGAGGATCTGGAATGGATACTCATTTATGCACGCTGTTGCTCATTCGTCACTCCAACAGAAGAACGAAGGCCCTTTGTGGAGAGCTTTGTGGGGGGCGGGTTTGTGCCCACGAGGTTCCTCCAAGAAGTTGCCCTAATCAAAAACGGAGCTTCAACGCTGACCGCTGTTAACTCGTGCCCTCGCCTCTGCTAGAGCTTGGTCCATCCTCTCAGCTTCGCTGATACTCACGTCCGTTGACTGTTTCGCCTTGCCATAAGCACGATCTGTCAGATACTTCAGCGCTTCCAGGGCGATGGATTCCTTCGTACTGTTACAGAGAGCCTTCCACTTTTGATTTGCATTGATTTCGGCAAGAATCAGTTCGGACGATTCCCTAGGAAGCCTTTTAGCTATTCCTTTAAGCGTGCTAGGCTTGCGACCAGCGCCTGGCCGGCGGCCTCCCCTGCTGCCTTTTGATTGTTGCTCTGATATGGCCATCAATCAGTTTGCCTTGTCGGAATTCCCAAAAACGTTATCAATCTTCCGCATGATCCTATCGGCCCATTGCACGGCGGCAGCAACCATTGACTCAGTTCGAGGCGACCCCTTCGAGTCGAATAAATCGTCTGCTGTTTTCAAATGGCGAGCCACTAGAACCCCAGCGACAATTGCCATGACACGTTTCCTGCCCTCGTCCATTTCCCCCAGTTTACATGTTCGCTTTTTATTCGCCAACAAAAAGATCGCGGCACTTCACACTATGTTACGCAATTTCTCTCAGCCTCTCCTAATCGCCACCAGAGGTTGCCGAGCTCGAAAATGCATCCCGGGAGGCAGCGATGGTCGCCCAAGCTTCTCATCATAGAACTTCCGGCAGTGTTCGGAACCTCCACCTGTATTACCAACACGCGCAGCTGCTGCCCTCCGCTGCTTCATTTCCCACCGAAGCAATATGGACCTCGTCTCAAAAACCCCTCTAACTCACACGCCGTTATACCCGGCATGAGAAAGGAATGTTTTGCGGAGCGCAGATCTGATGACCGGGCAGTCAGATCTCTGTCCGGTTCTACGGATAAGCATAGGAAGATTCCCCTTTATTGGAATCGATGGATGCCAGGGAGTCCAAAGATGCAGCAATCTGTGGGTCAAGCGTTTGGCGACCATGTTGCTAGAAGGCGAGGAGGATGAGGATGAATCGGGAAGTTTCAATTTCATACCAAGCGGTTAAGACCAAGGTTTACAGACTAATTGATGCTTTGGTCGAAGACGCAAAATCTCAAGGAGAAATACAGGAGTCGACACAGCGTTGGTGGAAGCAGATCCATCCTTCCGACCGTCCTGTAGCCCGAAAATATCTGATCTCGGTGCTCGAAAAGTCTCACGCCAGCCTCAGCGCCATCAAGGATGGGCTCAACGAATTCGATGACGTCCAGGAGAGCATGCACCTTGCATCCAAAAAACTGCCGAAGATTCAGCCCATGGCAACTCCGCCGCGTTTGATGAGCCGGTCTAAAGGATGAGCCGGTCTAAACCTTTTCGTTTCGTTGCCTTTTGGAAGAAGCTGGATCAGCTTTTCCTGTGCGTCGTTCCCTATCAAATGTGTTCCCACGCACCTGATGCTTGCTGTACTCCTGGACAAACCATCGCACCTACCCGCTCCAACGGAAACTTCGATTGCCATAATTCCGATTCCCTGTTTCTCCTGGAAAGACGCGGAGATCGGTTTTTGCAGATGTTAATTATTATCGACTGAATTTTTTGAGAGTGTGTCAGACTGTGGCGATGAAAGAGCCTCGCTTGGAGATTATGAAAGAGCGTGGGAATCAACCTCTTAAAGGTCGGTGTTCGTTATGTAGCGACGTTAAATTCCCTCCGACAGCCGAAATGGACCAGCGCATACATCAGGAGCTAAGGCTTAAATACCTTTTCAATTTGCATTTTGCCAATTCGAACCTGGGGACGGAAACCTTCGATGGCGAAACTGCGGGTAAAGCCCATTAGAAACTGAATGACTCCGCTAAGTCTAACTGAGCATTTTCATGAACGGTGTAACACAGCAGTAGCACCCCGCACCGCCCCATCTCAATTTCCTACCTCGCGTGAGCTTCGCTTATGGTAGTGAAGACCTGATAGCCGACGTGGCGCAACTCTGATGCTCGGCGCGCCAGTAAATCTTGATGGGCACTAAACGAC
>JBEEGK010000069.1:0-4840 GCA_041166845.1 Acidobacteriaceae bacterium | reverse complement strand
GCACCAGGTCCGTATAAATGACGGCAGCAAGCCCTCCGGCGATGGTGTAGATCCCAGTCGCGATCACCAGAATCACCGCCGCGGTCAGCGGACTCCATCCGACAACACGCTCCAGCACCACGGCTGCTGCGTACAAGTGAACTGAAATCTTGGTGAAAACGTAAGCCAGAATAGAAATGCTGGCCAGATAGATGGCGCAAGAGCGGCTGAAGCGCCGCTCCAGAAATTCGGGCATGGTGAAAACGTTGGAACGCAAATAAAACGGAACGAAAACCCACCCGAGCAGCAGCAGGATTAAACACGCGAGCCATTCAAAATTGCCCACAGCCAGTCCGGAAGTTGCCCCTGATCCCGCCAGTCCGATGAAATGCTCGGTCGAGACGTTGGAAACGAATAACGACGTTCCTATGGCAAACCACCCGACGTCGCGGCTGGCCAGAAAATAATCGGTCGAAGTTCGCTCCCGGCGCGCGAAGTAAAAACCGATGGCAAAAATGATGACAAAATAAACTGCAATGATTACGACATCAATTTGCGTCAGGGCCTTATGAGTGACGTGTAGTGCAGTCTGGTCCATAGAAGACCGAGCCCTTTTGCCAGCTTGATTTGTTTACGTCGCGACAACTATGAATCGCGCACACACAAGTTTGCATTGCAATCTATCGCAGTGATGTTTTTTCTTCAACGGAAAAGGGGAAGCTTAGATATTGAGCGCGCTGAAAGTGCCATTCATTCCCGCGCTTTCTCCGAAGTTTCCTCGTTTGCCTGCTTCGCTGGATTAATCTATTCTCTAGGTTCCCCGGCTATCACATTCGAAGCTCGTAACCGTCCTTCTGTAACTGGTATGGAGTGCGACCATGACTCTGGCTCGGTTTGTCCGAAAAAACGCGTTCCGCAATAAACGCCGCAGTATACTGACAGTTCTCAGCATCGGATTTTCTCTCCTGCTGTTGTGCTTTCTGATGTCAGTCTGGAGGGCGTTTTACATTGACCAGGGGAGCGCCGAGTCTGCCCAGCGACTGATCGTGCGTCACAAAGTCTCTCTGGCCAATTTCATTCCCGGCTACTACCGCGAACAGATTCGGAGAATTCCCGGAGTTGTGCATGTTGTCCCGGTGAATTGGTTTCAGGGAATTTACAAAGACGCGAAGCCGGAGAATTTCTTCGCGAGGTTCGGGACCGATCCAGAAGAGTTTTTCGATACTTACAAAGAATTGTCCATGCCCGCAGACCAGATAGAGGCGTGGAAAAAAGACCGTGCCGGCATGGTTGCCGATATTGCGCTGGCAAAAAAACAAGGTTGGAAGGTTGGCGACCGTGTCGTGATTAAGGGGGACATATATCCCATCACGCTGGAGCTGACAATTCGCGGATTTTTCACTTCTTCTGGGCCCAACAACGCCATGTACTTTAATTGGAAATACGTCGAGGAAGGTGTCGCTTTCGCGAAAGGCAAAGCGGGAACTTACGGCATCCTCGTGGATTCGCCTCAGAATGTGAGCACCGTGGCTGCCGCCGTGGACAAAATGTTCAGCAACGCGCCCGAACCCACGAAGACTGAGACTGAAAAGGCTTTCCAGTTGGGATTTATCTCGATGCTGGGAAACGTTAAGGCCTTTATTCTTGGAATCGCTTTGGCCGTGGTCTTCACGACTCTTCTTGTTTCCGGAAACACAATGGCGATGTCCATTCGTGAGCGCACGCGCGAGGTAGCAGTCCTAAAAACGCTGGGATTCCGGCGCACAACAATCCTGGGCTTGTTTGTCGGCGAAGCGGTAACGATCTCTCTAATAGGTGGGATTGTAGGTTCCCTTGCCGCCTTTGGATTGCTCAAGATGATGAGCCAGTCTCCCCAAGGAGCCTTTTTTGAGGGAATGCAGAAGCAATGGATCTATACCCTCGCTCCGGCGTGGATACTAGCCTCCCTGGTCGGACTCGTGAGCGCCTTCATTCCCGCTTACAACGCTTCACGAACCGGCATCGTGGAAGGACTGCGGCACATCGGTTAAACCGTCCAACTAAATCGTGTAAAAGCCGTCTATTAAAAATATGGCCATCCCACTGAGCTACAACATCCGAAATTTAGTTCTTCGCAAAGGTCTCACAGCGATGACAGCCCTGGGAATCGCGCTCACCGTGATGACAGCGCTTTTTTTGATGATGCTGCTTGCCGGGCTTCAGAGAGCTTTCGTGTCAAGCGGGGATGCGCTGAACGTGCTGGTCATGCGCAAAGGCTCAACCTCGGAACTTGCCGGTGGATTTACCAAGGATAAGTACCCGACGTTACGGGAACTGCCCGGCATTGCGAAAGACAGTCATGGAGATCCGCTGGTTTCCGGTGAATGGGTCGTTGTGGCCGTGCTTCCCCGCAAACATGGGACAAGTGAGGTCAACGTAACGCTGCGCGGCATGGGACCTGATGGATTGGAACTTCGCCGCAAAATAAAGCTGACCGAAGGCCGCTGGTTCTCGGCGGGCCAGCACGAAGTGGTGGTAAGTAAATCTATCCAGAATCGCTTTGCAAACACAAACGTCGGCGACATGCTGGATTTTGGCAAGGGACCATGGAAAGTGGTGGGAGTTTTCGATAGCGGCGGTTCGGCTTACGACTCCGAAATCTGGGGGGACGTAAATCAGGTTGCCGATCAGTTTAATCGTCAGAACGCTTTGGGATCGGCGTATCTGCGGGCGACCGATCCGGTAGCGGCCGATGCCTTGAAGCATCGTGTGAGCGATGACCAGCGACTCGAGCTCGAAGGCATGCTGGAAACCGAGTATTACGAGAAGCAAACCAGTTCCGGCGCGCCGATTCGCATTGTCGGGATCATCGTTGCCGTCATTATGGCGATCGGATCAAGCGTCGCAGCGGCCAATACAATGTATGCGGCGGTGGCCTATCGTTCGCGGGAGATCGCCACGCTGCGCATTATTGGATTCCGGCGAGGCAGCATCGTTATCTCGTTCGTAATCGAATCAGTGCTGTTGGCCCTGCTCGGCGCGGCAATCGGAATCGTTCTCATGCTTCCTTTTAATGGTATGAGCACCGGCACCTCCAACGCCGTCACATTCAGCGAAGTGGTATTTAGTTTGCGGCTCACCTTACAGGTGCTGGCTTATGCGGTTTTATTTGCTGTGATCATGGGGCTGGTTGGCGGCATCGCTCCTGCATGGGGTGCTGCGCGCCGCGAAATTGTGAGCGCTCTAAGAGATTAGGTTTCTAAGAAGCGAATGGCGATAGACACAAAACAAGATTCAAAACATAAAGATCTCGAAGGCTTGCGAATTGATCGCTCCGCGAGTCGGGAAATGTCTTCCACGCCCGCTTGGGCGCGAAATTACATTCTAGTGGGGATCACGGTCGTGGTCTTGCTGGGAATTGTCGCGCTCGTCTACCGTTTTTCGGGGACGACCCCCGAAGTTGAAGTTGTGCGTGCGTCCGCTGAAAGTAGCGGCTCAGGGGGAATTGTTTTATCCGCCACTGGCTACATTGTTCCTCATCACAAAATCAACGTGAACTCAAAAGTTACCGGACGAGTGGCATGGATCGGCGTGGAAAAAGGCGACAAAGTAAAAGAAGGACAAATACTGGTGAGGCTCGAGGATGTTGAGTTCCGGGCTCAATACAATCAGGCGAAAGGCGCCGCCGAGAGCGCACGCGCTTTTATGCAGGAATTGCAGAACGGATCGCGGGCCGAAGAAGTAGACCAGGCCCAGCACAATCTTGACGAAGCCCGCGCGACCCTCGCCAACGACAAGCTGACCCTGGATCGCACGCGCGACCTAGCCCGACAAGGTGTGCTCTCAAAGCAGGCATTGGACGATGCGACCGCTAAATTCGAATCAGATCAACAACGCGTTAACTCACTTGAGAAATTATTTCGCATGGTGAAAATTGGCCCGCGCGTCGAGGAAGTAGCCCGTGCGCGCGGCAATCTCAACCAGGCACTGGGGCAGGAGGCCTACGCGAAGTCATTGCTCGACGCCACGCTGATCCGGGCTCCCGTCAGTGGAACCATTCTGGAGCGCACGGCCGAAAAGGGCGAGCTCATCAGCGCTCAGTTTGTAAGCGCGGCAGAAGGGGGACCGCAGGGCGAAGTCGTGGCGTTGGCGGACCTCAATGACATCCAGGTCGAACTCGACATTTCACAAGACGACTTTGCAAAGCTTGGGCCTCAGCAGAAAGCCAATGTGGCGGTAGACGCGTTTCCGGACCGCAAATACACCGGGGCGATTGCGCAAATTTCTCCTGAGGCGAACCGGCAGAAAGCCACCGTTCAGGTAAAGGTGCAGATCACGAATCCGGATGAGTTTTTGCGGCCCGAGATGAATGCCACGGTAAAATTTTTGGCAAACGAGGACAAGAGCGCACGATCAGAAACCTCCAGCGGCATTTTCGTTCCTGGCTCGGCCGTTCGCGATCGTGACGGCAAGAAAGTCGTGTTACTGGCCTTTAACGACAAGGTGCTGACACGCGACGTCCAGGTCATATCGCAACGCAGTGGGGGCTTTCTGGTGCGGGGGTTGGTCGGTGGAGAAAGCGTAATCACCTCACCCTTGCCCAATCTCAAAGACGGCGACAAAATCAAAATTAAAGGACAGTCATGAACGCTGCTACCACGAACCATGTCGCAACCCAGACCCAAGTCGTCAGGGCAAGCCACGTCAGCAAGATATTTAAACGCGATGCCTTTGAAGTGAAGGCACTGGACGATGTTTCCATTGACATCGCCTCTGGTGAATTTCTCGCGCTGATGGGGCCATCGGGTTCCGGCAAAACTACTTTGCTGAACATGATTGCGGCGATTGACCGTCCAACTGCGGGAGAATTGCTAGTGCTAGG
>JBEEGK010000068.1:0-4366 GCA_041166845.1 Acidobacteriaceae bacterium | reverse complement strand
ATTGTGGAAGAAATGGATCCGGACGCGGCCGCAGATCTGCTGGCCGATTTAGGAGAGGAGCGTAGCTCGCAAATTCTGCAGGAGATGGCTCCCCAGGAACGCAAGGAGATGGTGGAACTCCTTGAATTTGGAGAAAACACCGCTGCCGGACGAATGAACACCGACTACCTTGCATTGGACGTCAGAGCATCGGCGCATGACGCCATTGAAGCGCTACGAAGCTTTGAGGGTGGTGTTGAGACTGTGAGTACCATCTACCTCGTGGATTCCAAGGGGACTCTGGCGGGCGCCGTTCCGCTGGCGAAACTTGTGCTGGCGGCGCCCGGCACTCCGTTACTGTCTTTAACACAGGAGCCCCTCATCTTCTGCCATGCGAAACAGCGGCAGAAGGAATTCGTTGAATTGTTCGATAAGTACAATCTCGTAACTTTGCCCGTCGTGGATGACAATCAGAAGTTGACCGGAGTAATTACCTCGGATGACGTCATTAGTATGTTGCGGGCCCAGGTTTAGGACTCAATTAACTTTTGATTAGTTTTTGGCGCTTTCCACCTGTTCAGATTCCCTCCATGCATTTATTCTGAACCGTCGCTTAACCGTTGTTGCAATCCTGAAAGCACTAATGAAATTTCTCAGACGCTGGAAGACCCAGATCGTGCTGTTCTTTGCCGTGGTGGGTCCCGGCTTCATTACCGCCAACGTGGACAACGACGCTGGCGGTATATGGACGTACTCCGCGGCTGGAGCGCAGTTTGGGCATCTGCTGTTATGGACGATGATTCCGATCACTATATCGCTGATCGTGGTTCAGGAAATATGCGCACGCATGGGAGCAGTGACCGGCAAGGGCCTCAGCGACTTGATTCGCGAGGAGTACGGTTTCCGGATCACGTTTTTCATGATGCTCGGGCTGGTGGTGGTTAACTTCGGCAATATTGTCACCGAATTCGCGGGCATTGCGGGCAGCCTGGAATTATTCGGACTGTCGAAATATGCGACCGTTCCGATCTGTGCCGTAATCGTATGGCTGATTGTGGTTAAGGGTCAGTACAAGAGCGTAGAAAAAATATTTCTCGCTGCCTCCTTTTTCTACATTACCTACATCGTGGCAGGAGTATTGGCGAAGCCCGCTTGGATGGATGCAATCATCGCTACCGTAAAACCGCCATCGAAGGAGATGTTTCGTCACCAGGATTACCTTTACATGGTGATCGGCGTGGTCGGGACCACGATCGCACCATGGATGCAGTTTTACCTGCAGGCTTCGATCGTCGAAAAGGGCGTCACCAGACGGCAGTACAGGGCATCGCGTTTGGACGTGATCGTCGGTTGTGTGTTTACTGACGTGGTAGCGTGGTTCATTATCGTCGCCTGCGCCGCGACGCTCTACGTGCACGGCTTCCGCAACGTAACCGACGCCAAGGACGCCGCCCAGGCGCTGCGGCCACTGGCAGGGGATTACGCCTACATTCTGTTCGCGGTCGGACTATTCAACGCGTCACTGTTTGCGGCATCAATTTTGCCGCTTTCTACCGCTTACACGGTCTGTGAAGGGCTGGGCTTTGAATCTGGAGTAGGAAAGAAATTCAGCGAGGCGCCAGTTTTCTACTGGCTATACACAATTCTCATTGCCACCGGAGCCGGAGTGATTCTTATCCCCGATCTGCCGCTGGTGAAGATATCTATTTTGTCGCAGGTGGTAAACGGAATCGTTCTGCCCTTCGTGCTGGTCTTCATGCTGTTGCTTGTGAACAAGAAGGACTTGATGGGCGAGCACGTAAACTCGCGCCTGTACAACGTTGTGGCCTGGGCGACCACGATAGTTATGGTCGCCCTTAGTCTGGCCTGGTTTTCAACTCTGCACAAAGCCGCCAGCTAGTCCTTTAGCTCCCGGGGGAAACAACAATCAGATGGAAGGTTCCTTGCGCGATCTTAGGACGCGGCTTGGGATCGGTTGCAGTTGGCGCCGGTGCGGGTGTCATTTCCGCCGTAGCAAGATAGAGTTTGTGGGTTTTCTGGTCCAGAGCCAGTGTTCGCGCGTGCTTCTCGGTAGCGAGATTTTGCAGAACGGTGTATTGATCGGGACCGTCTTGATGAACCCCGGTCAGCGTGCCGTCATCTCCGTTAGAAGAAAGAATGAGTTTACGATCCGCGTCGTAGACAACGGCGTCGGGCCCGTCGCCAATGGCAACCGTTGCGACTACCTTGCCGCTGTCAGCGTCCATGACTTCCATTTTCTTGTTTCCGCACACGGAGAAAAGACGTCGACCGGATAGATCCATGGCTAAGCCAGTCGGCTCTTCGCAGCCTGCCATCGGCCAGCGAGACTTTACTTTCATCGTGGCGGAGTCAATCTCAATGATCTCGTGGGTATCTTCAATATTGGCGTATACGTTGCCTTTGCCGTCAGAGACCGGGAATTCCGGCTTGCCGCCGACCGGAGTCGTTGCCAGCACTTTGCCGGTAGCAGCGTCTAAGACCGTTACATCTTTGCTCTTGCCGTTGAAGGAGAATACTCTTTTGCTGGAAGGATCGTACAAAACTCCGTCAGGATTGGTTCCGACCGCTACTTTCTGCAAAACGGCGTGTGATTTGAGATCGAAGATTACGACGGAGTTGTCGCCGCCATCGCTGATGAATCCACGGCCGAGATCATTTGCCACGGCAACTCCATGGATGCGCTTCATACCGCCGATCGTGGTCGTTGGCTTCTCGGAATTAAGATCAACCAGGTTGACGTCGGTCCCGTGCGAGACGTACAGAGTCCGGTTGTCGGAATCCGCAAAAAGATAATCCCAGCCCGCACCTTCGCCCGGTAAAGAGATTTTTCCAGAAACTTTGTATTGCTGCGAGCTGGCGGCAATCGATACCACCAGTAGAAAAGCTGCGATCCAGAGCTTTCGAAGCATGTTTTTATTCTCCTTAGTGAAATTCATTCATCGAGATTGAGCGGCCTCTGCGGTCAGGCATCTGCCCGCGCATAACTGTCATTAGCTCTATCGGCTGAGTCGTGCGTCATGTAGAAATGGACGGCAGGCGTGATGATGAGCGATAGAACCAGCGATATTACGATTCCGCCTATAACTGCAATCGCTAAGGGTTGCAGCATTTGCGAGCCCGCGCCAATTGCGAATGAGAGTGGAAGCATGCCAGCGAGAGTCGCCAAAGCTGTCATTACGATGGGACGCAGCCTGCGCCGGCCCGCCTGTAGGATTGCCTTTTCCGCCGAGTATCCATGCTCGCGGAATTTTTGATCGGCATCGAGAAGAAGAATTCCGTTCTTCGCGACAATACCGATGACCATGATCATGCCCATGAAAGAGGAAATATTGAATGTGGTCTTGGTCACCAATAGCGAGATAAAAACGCCCGAAGTGGAGAGCAACGCCGAAGCGAGAATAGCGATGGGAGCTGCGAAGGTGCCGAACTCGAATAGCAGCACGATGAAAACCAATACGATTGCCAGCACCAACACTAAAACAAGGTCATGGAAGCTCTTCTGTTGCTCTTGGAAGGTGCCGCCGTACTCCACACGAATAGCCGAAGGCAGATGCAAATCACTAACTGCTTTCTGCACTCCGCTAATGCCGGTTCCTAAGTCCACTCCTTCAAGCCTTGCAGTAACCGCAACCTGGCGCTGCAAGTTTTCACGCCGAATTTCGGTTTGACCTGGCAGAGTTGTGATTTCCGCCAGCGAACCTAGGGTTGCAGTCTTACCGCTCGTACTAACGAGCAAGGTATTCCGCATTGCATCCAGAGAGACTCGGCTGGCGTCAGGAAAGCGTATACGAAGTGTGTATGCGCGACTGTTATTGATTACCGGAGTCGGCGCGGGTTCTCCTTCCAGGATCGCGGCAGCATCTAGCGCGACTTCTTCAGGGGTAAATCCAGCTCGCGCCGCGACCGACGGATTGACTTGGAACATAAACGCCGGACCGCTGATGGTGTTATCTATGCCGTTAAGGACGTCCACCACACCCTTCACCTTTGTGATCGAATCTGCGACCTTCGGTGCCCAACTGGCGAGGAGGGCTGGGTCTTCGGCGAACAGCTTGATCTGGACTGGCTCAGGTGCGCTAGTGAGATCGCCAATCATGTCCTGCAGGACCTGAATAAACTCCACGTCCAGTGCAGGTTCTTGGGCTTTGATGTCGGTGCGGACGTCCGAGATTATATCGTCAATGGCGCGGCTTCGCTTGTCCTTGAGCTTCACCACGATGTCACCGGTATTAGCCTCCGTGACCGCCGCCAGACCTAATTGCAACCCCGTACGGCGGGAAGTGCCTTCAACTTCTGGTACCTCGCGTAACATCTGCTCAACATGACCCACAACACGGTCCGTCTCCGCAAGTGAGCTGCCCGCCGG
>JBEEGK010000067.1:0-3711 GCA_041166845.1 Acidobacteriaceae bacterium | reverse complement strand
AAGCTCCGTCAAATCATCGACGCGGTACCGGCCTTCCTCTGGACGGCGGCGGACCTCGACCTCGAACCGACCTATATGAATCAGCGCCTTTTGGACTATTTCGGTAGGCCAGTTGAGGATTTCCACAGTGGTGGTTGGGAGGCATTCATACACCCAGACGACCTTCCAGAAACTGCAAAGGCTCTTTCTCTCGCAGTTCAGACCGGAACTACCTTCCAGGTTTTGCACCGTCTCCGCCGGGCGGACGGCGAGTTTCGTTGGCACAATGCTCGTGGCGAGCCTCTGCGCGATGAACAGGGAAACATCATCCAGTGGTACGGCCTGTCTGTTGATATTGATGAAGCCAAGAAGGCCGAAGACCGACTACGCCGCAGCGAAGCCCATCTGGCTGAAGCACAGAGGCTGAGTCACACCGGTGCGTCGGCATATAACGCGACGGAACTTCTCTATTGGTCAGAAGAGATGTATCGAATTTCCGGGTTTGATCCGCGCGACGGCCTCCCGAACCGCGAAGCGGTGTGGCAACGAATCCACCCGGATGACCGGAACCGGCTGCGCGCGGAGGTCGAGCTTGCGAAGAATGGAAAAGGAGGCTTTTCGAGCGAATTCAGAATCGTACATCCCGATGGAACGGTCAAATACATCGAATCGATCCGTCAGCCCATGTTCGCCCGAAATGGGGAACTGGTCGAAATGATTGCTACACACGTCGACGTGACGGAACGCAAGCGGGCCGAGGAAGCCTTGCGTGAAAGCGAAGCGAAATTCCGCGACTACGCGGAAAGCGCCTCCGATTGGTACTGGGAAACCGATCCTGATCATAAATTCACGCGCCTCACGGAGGACGAACGACGTCTCGCTCGCGGCCTCGCGACTGTGAGCCGGATTGGGGTGGCCCGATGGGAATTCGCAACGGACGTCCAATCGGAGCCGGAAAAGTGGGAGCTTCATCGGTCTATGCTCAGGGCACGTCAGCCGTTCCGCGATTTTGTCTACCGGGCCACACATACCGACGGATCTCTGGTTTATAATAAAATCAGCGGCAAGCCAGTGTTTGACGCCAAAGGAGAATTCCGCGGTTATCGCGGCACAGGCACCAATGTTACGGCATTGCGGATGGCAGAAGAAGAAGCTCGCGAAAACGAGCAGCGATACCGCAAGGCGGAACTCGAGCTCGCGCACGCCAACCGCGTCGCGACGATGGGCCAATTGACGGCCTCGATCACCCATGAAGTGAACCAGCCGATTACAGCCGCAGTCACGTACGCGTTAGCCGCACGGCGTTTCCTGGGCGCTGAGCCGCCGAATTTTCGTGAGGTGGATGACGCGCTCTCCCTTATTGTCAGGGAGGGCAATCGCGCAGGCGAGGTCGTCGGGCGAGTTCGCGCACTCATCAAGAAGGCGCCGGCACGAAAAGACGCCGTAGAGATCAACGATGCCATTCTCGAGGTTATTGCTCTCACCCGCACCGAGGCCGCAGACAATAACGTCTCGGTGCGGACGCAATTGGCCGAGGGGTTGCCGCGTGTCCAGGGAGATCGGGTGCAGCTGCAACAGATACTGCTTAACTTGATCATCAACGCCATCGAAGCGATGCGAGACAGCGGCGAAGAGGAGCGGGAATTGCTCGTCAGCAGCCGTAACGGACCGGATGGCGTCTCAGTCGAGGTGGGAGATTCAGGTCCAGGCTTCGCAGCGGCGGATCTTGACCGCGTGTTCGAGGCTTTCTACAGCACGAAACCGACCGGTGTGGGGCTTGGGCTGTCGATCTGCCGGTCGATTGTCGAAGCGCATAACGGACGATTGTGGGCGAGCCCTAACGTGCCACGCGGCGCTATCTTTCGCTTCACGGTACCGGCTCATTCGGCCGCCGGATCGTGAGTGGAGTGCCCGCTTCTAGGCAACGCGACCTGGGCTATGCGGCTTTGTCGGCGTCAATTGCAATTGGTCGGCCATGCGCGCCAGGTCAGGCAAGGACGATGCCTGCATTTTGCGCATTACCTGGCCACGATGAACTTTTATCGTGATTTCGCTTACCCCGAAATCGGCTGCGATCTGCTTGTTCAAACGCCCGGTCACCACGAATGCCATGACCTCGCGCTCCCGCGGCGTCAAGGTTTCGAAACGAGCTTTCAGCCCTGCCATAGCTTGTTCCTGCTCAAGCTGCGCTCGATCACGGGCGTGACCAAGCTGAATCGCTTCAAGCAAATCCTGCTCCCGGAACGGCTTTGTCAGGAATTCGATCGCGCCCCCCTTCATCGCCTGCACCGACATTGGAATGTCGCCATGTCCAGTGATGAAGATGATCGGCAGCCGTCTTTTGGCGCCTGCCAGTTCGCGCTGCAGTTCGAGGCCGCTCTGGCCGGGAAGCCGCACGTCAAGCACCAGGCAAGTGGGTCCTTCCGGCAGATCCGCCGCGCAAAATTCGCTCACCGACCCGAATAGCCTGACCCGAAAGCCCGCCGATTGAAGCAGCTTGCCCAGAGAGTCCCGCACTCCAGGATCATCGTCGATGACCATCACTGTTTGCGGTTGCTCTACCACATGTGCCTCGTTGACATGCGCATCAGCTTTTCCAGTCCGCCAACGAGCATAGCGAGATTATCGCGTTGGCGATAGAGCGGACGACCAGTCGGTTCCCACGGATCGCAGCCATCGGTGAACTGGCCCCTTGAAGTCGGCGCGATGTTTTGCGTCAGGCAAGCAGCTGCCCACCAACGTCAAACCGACTAACGCTCGCAGAGCGCAACCTTCGTATAGTGCGCACATTCCCATTTGATACTCGATCTTTCCGCCAGTTCAATAGTGAGCGGCAATGCTTGCCATTATGGTGAAGTTGTCCCTTCCCGAGGCCGATCACTCCCTGCGGCCTTCACTTGCCCCTCCAGCCCGGTCCAGGCTGGAGGGGCTTTTGTGAGCTAACAGAGGCGACGGCGATATAAAGGTCGATGTATATAATGCGTCTTGCACCAGGGACCGCAAGACTTCCGGTCGTGTTACTATACAATCGTATAATCGAAGCACGTAGCGGTTGCGCCTAGGTTCGATGAGGAAGAGTGCGTGGACGACATCCCTTTCTCCAAACGCTGCTCGCAGTTTCCGGTCGTGCCAAGTGCCAGATACCAGACCAATAGTTGCCATAGTCGATGACGACAAGGCGGTTGGAAATGCAATCGAAGTTTTGATGCGTTCAGTGGGGTTGATCGCGAAGGCATTTTCGTCCGGAGAGGAGTTCCTGCGCTCACCCGAACTGAGCCGCACCGGTTGCCTGGTTGTCGACTACGACATGCCCAGGATGTGTGGCCTCGATCTGCACAACAATTTGTCTCGATTGGGCAATGAGATTCCCACGGTACTGATAACTGCCTATCCGAGCGATGATATCCGCGCCCGGGCACTTCAGGCCGGGATCATCTGCTATCTGCCCAAGCCGTTCGATGAGAGCGACCTCCTGAATTGTATTCAGGCAGCGCTGGATCGAGCAAAGGGAGATAGAGGCACGCCTTAGATGGCCTACGTCGCATCACACGGCCGCTGCGCGCGCGACTGGTCCTCTCCGCTGGCCACAGGCAATGCTACTCAATTTCACATCTCTTTGGTCCAACATGCTTCTGCGACAACTCCGCATCGAGGGTAATCCAGTTATATCAAGGTGTAGTTCGTGCCTTCCAAAGGTGAGGGAAAGCCTACGAGTTTCGTAGTGGCCAGCTT
>JBEEGK010000066.1:0-9129 GCA_041166845.1 Acidobacteriaceae bacterium | reverse complement strand
GTTGTGGAAGATACGCAACAACACGGTGGCCGGATACACCCTGTGGATCGGCCGTACTCTCAACACCAACCTGGAAAACGCGACTCGGGCAGCCGGGGTAGCGGTCGGCGGGACGGAACCAAACCTTCGCCGTCACCAGTTTGATTTGATTTACACGTTCTAAATGTTCGCGATCACGGGCGCCGGTTCATTCCGGCGCCTTTATTTTTTGCCCGGCACTCGCCTGGGTGAAGCACTTCCTGCCTACAGAACTTCCGCCCCCGACTGCTTTATACTGGATGGTATATGCGTCGATATTTAGGGGCTTCATTTCTTGTTTTCCTATCCGTTTCATCCCTGCTTGCAGCTCACAAAGCCGAGCAATATCAAACCGGGAAGATCGTAGATGTGCAACAGAAGACAAATAGCGAAGTTCTGTATTACCTCGTGAATACGCCGATCACCCGTGATACTCCTTACTTCGAAGTGACAGTGCAGGTTAAGGATTTTCTCTACCGGGCGCAGTACACTCCCCGGCACTCAGCCGATGGTTTGCCGGAAGAGTGGAAGCCCGGCGCTGAGGTACAAGTGAGACTGAACAAACACGACTTGTTTTTGAAGAGGTCCGAAGGCGGAGAGATTCAGTTCGCGATTGAAAAACGTTCTCCGGCACCCATTGCGGGCGTGCCTTTAGCAAATTAATATCCACCCGTCAGAATCGCGCATCCCAGATGTGAAATCATGAGTCGCATTTCACTCGATAATCCGGCGTATTACATTAACCGCGAGAGCTCCTGGATAAACTTCGACGCTCGCGTGCTAGAGGAAGCGTCGGATGCAAGCAACCCCTTGCTGGAGCGCCTTAAGTTTCTTTCCATCAGCGCCAGTAATCTGGACGAGTTCTTGGAAGTGAGAGTTTCAGCCCTCGTGCAGCAGCTGGAAGATGGAAACACCGAGGCCGGCCCCGATGGGATTAGTTTGCAGGATGAGCGCGAGCTGATCTCGCGAGAAATTCATGAACTGGTGCGCGATCAATACCGATGCTGGAACGACAAGTTGCGCCCCTTGCTCGAGGAGCATGGGATCCGCGTGCTCAGGGTTGACGAGCTCGATGGACCAGCGAAAGAATTTATTGACGAATACTGTGAGCGCGAACTGGATTTACTACTGACGCCTGTCACCATTGACCCGGCCCACCCCTTCCCGCGAGTCATCAATAAGGCGTTGTGTGTGGCTTTTCTATTGCGCCGCCGCCGCCGCTCCGCTTTAACTTATATGGGAGTGGTTACCGTCCCCCGGGCGTTGCCGCGGCTTATTCGACTTCCGGCGACTGGCACCGCTGACTTTATTTTTCTCGCCGACCTGGTTGCCTATCATGCTGCCCGCATGTATCACGGGTACGACATCGTTTCTTCCGCCGCTTTTCGTGTCACTCGTAACAGCAATCTTTATGTCGCCGAGGAAGAATCGCGCAGCCTGCTCGAATCCGTGCGGACCGAGTTGCACAATCGCCGCAAAGGCGACGCGGTACGCCTCGAGATCGAATCCGAAGCGGACCCCGAAATTATCCAGCGTCTGCGAACTAACTTTGAGCTAGAACCGTGGCAGGTCTTTTCCGTGGACGGGCCTGTGAATCTCTCGCGCCTGTTTAATATTTATGAACAGACCGACAGGCCAGACTTGAAGTTCAAGCCCTTCACGCCGCCCGATCTCAGGCTGACCGCCAAGTCCCAAGATTTATTCGAAGAACTGCGGTCGCACGACGTTTTGCTGCACCATCCGTTCGATTCCTACGATGCAGTTGTGTCTTTCATCGAATCCGCCGCTTCCGATCCCCAGGTGCTTTCGATTAAACAGACCTTGTACCGCACCAATGAGCATTCCTTGATTGTTCCAGCGCTGATAGCGGCCGCGCAAAAGAAGGAAGTGACGGCGGTCGTGGAATTGAAAGCGCGCTTTGACGAGGCCTCAAACATCCGCTGGGCACGCGATCTCGAGGACGCGGGCGTCCAAGTATTTCACGGCCTGGTCGGCCTGAAAACTCACTGCAAACTGTCTTTGCTGGTGCGTCGCGATGCGGATGGCGTTGCCCGCAGCTACGCTCATCTCGGTACAGGAAACTACAACGCGACAACCGCTCGCCTCTACTCGGACCTCAGCTTGCTGACTGCCGATCCCGACGTGACCAACGCCGTGCACGATGTTTTCAGCTTTCTGACCGCTTACGCAGAGCATCCGAACTATGAGCCGCTCCTGGTGGCGCCTCTCGATCTGGCCGAACAATGTCTGGCGTTGATCGCGCGTGAGACTGAGCATGCGCGCCACGGACGCCCGGCCCACATCATCGCGAAAATGAATGCGCTGCTCGACAAAAACATAATCACCGCGCTCTATCGCGCCTCGCAGGCGGGGGTCGAGATCGACTTGATTATCCGGGGAATGTGCGCACTGGTTCCCGGGGTTCGTGGCGTCAGTGAGCGCATCCGCGTGCGCAGCATTGTCGGACGTTTCCTCGAGCATAGCCGAATTTTCTATTTTTCCAACGCCGGCGAAGAGGAGATCTATCTAGCCAGCGCCGATTGGATGCCGCGCAATCTCTACGAGCGAGTGGAAGTTATGTTCCCGCTGAAAGATGCCCTCCTGCGCGAGCGGGTGAAATATGAAATTCTTGCTGCCTACCTGGCGGACAATGTGAAGAGTCGTATATTGCTGAAGGATGGGACCTACGTGCGACCCTGGCGTGGACGGGGCAATGGCCGGCCTCCTAAAGGCGCGGCTGCTTTCAATGCGCAGGAGTTTCTCATCGCGGTGGCGGAAGGGAAGCAGTCGCCTGAATCTATTCCGGCGCTACCCCTTCGCAAGGTGCGGCTTCGTAGTTCCCGAAAGGCATACAAACTCTAAATGATCATTTATTTCCTGCGCCACGCCAACGCCGGCGAACATCTTGCGAATGCCAAAAAAGATGAAAAGCGCCCGTTGGATAAAGCCGGCATCGAGCAATGCGGTTACGTGGGTCGTGCCCTGGCGGCCCTGGATGCGCAAGTGGACGTGATTATTTCCAGTCCTTTGAAGCGCGCCGCTCAAACGGCCTCGCTGGTCGGGAACGAACTCAGTTTCGAAGGCAAACTACAGTTCGAAGATGCTCTTCGCCCCGAGGCTTCATTCGCTCACTTCCGCAGCCTGCTGGACAAATATCGCAAGTACGAGTCCATCATGGTGGTCGGCCACAACCCCAGTCTGAGCGAATTTCTGGGACGTTTAATCAGCGAGACTGGTTGCGAGGCCAGCACCGAGTTGAAAAAGGGCGCGGTGGCAAAAGTTGAAATCGGCCGCAACTCAGGTGTGTTGCTCTGGAGTGTGACGCCGAAGCTGGTGCGTGATCTTTACGCGGCTGCGGCGGAAAGTTCCCGGCCAAACACTTCCCGGAAATAATCCTTCTCTTTCCCTACAGCCCACAGTTCAAGATCGATGCTGGCTCGCGCCCTCGGGGTCAGAGTCAGGCTGATCTCATTTTTCCCGATTCGCACACGTGTGCTTTGCACGGCTGCGCCGCGTCCGAGGTTGAGGGCCCGGGCTAGCCGTAGCAACAAAGACGCTCTTGTTACATTCTCTCGTTCGGCGGGGGGAAGTGCCTCCATCGGCATGTCACCGGGTGTAGGTCTAGATTTCCCTAGGTAGCGCGCCACAGCTGCGATAATTTTTCTCTGCTCAGGAGTGTATCCGAGGATCTCGGAAAAAGAGATGATGTAGTAGGTGTGGCGGTGTCGTCCGTTTCGGTTGACGTAATCACCGACTTCGTAAAGCATGGCTGCGGCTGACAGCCACTCCCGATAATCCGGACTTAACTTGTGGATCGCCTTGGTGGCGTCGAATAAGCCCATGGCGGAATCCCGTACATGCAGAGCGTGTGCTAAGTCCACGCGATAATGAGCAACCGCAGCCTGAATGGAATCCCAGCGCTCTGACTCAATCTGCTTGCGCGGCTTGGTTCCACCGTCATATTCCGCTGCCATTTGCGCCAGCAGTCCATCGCGCAGTCCGAGCGGGGAGTACCGGAATCCCAGGAGTTGGCAACGCTCCAATATTTCTGAATAGACGGCGGCGCCGGCAACAATAATTTCAGCTCGCCTGGGCCCAACTCCCGACAGCTTTTTTCGTTCTTCCAATGGAAGCCTAGTCAGCAGCTTGGCGATTTTGTTCATTTGTGCGCGCGACACGCCAGCAGCGCGAGGAGCCTTAGTCTTAGAAAGGCCGCCGCCAATGGCGGCAAGAGATTCGGCAGTTCCGGAGGTAGCGATGACAATCTTCGGATGCGCCCGGATAATCCGCTCCGAGATGCGTCCAATTTCGCGAGCGATGAAGCCTCGCATCTGGCGCATGTCCTGCTTCCGAGGAGGATCGTGACGCAAAAATTCATTGGTCAGGCGGACCGCCCCCAAAGGCAGGCTGACAGTATCGCGAATGTGACCCTTAGTAGAAATTGTCAGCTCGCAGCTTCCGCCGCCCAGGTCCATCATCAGCACCGGAGAGGCGCTGACCCGCAGGCTTGAAATCAAGCCGAGGTGAATCAGTCGAGCTTCTTCAAGTCCGGAGATAATCTCGACCTTCCATCCAGTCGAAGACCTTACCCACTTGAGAAATGCCTGTGAGTTGCGCGCGTCGCGCAAGGCGCTCGTGGCCACTACTTTAATGGCGTCCACGCCCGCCTTTTGCACGGCGCGATGAAAACGCCGCAAAACCTTTACTGTGCTGGCGATTGCATCCGGAGAAAGAAATCCGTTGCGAAATACGGATTCGCCCAACCGCGTGACTTCCCGGTCTTCGTGAATTTCTAGCAGCCGGTGCGCGGAAAGGCGGGCAATCTTCAAACGGACAGAATTCGATCCGATGTCAACTGCGGCAAAGGTCGGCATGAAATAAGAACGCTAGTGTACAGCCTAAAAAATGCTTTCGAGGGGAGATTTGCTAAGCAGCTGAAGCAGCAGCGGCAACCGCCTCGGAGTTAGGTGGCTTGCGTGCACCGGCGGAAGTTGCGGCCTTTGCTTCGGCGGATAGTTTTTGACGCGTTTCAGCGACAATGCTGAGCGAGTTTCGGAATTTTGCGCGGGCAATATTGCGCAAGGCAGCCACGAGGGCGGAGTTTTTCTCTTCTACGAACATGCCAGCGGCCCTCGCCGAAAGCTGCATCCAATCGTGCCAGTCTCCGATGATGTCCTGCATGCGCTTCAGGTCTGCAACCAATTCTTTCGCAGTCGGATCTTTGCCTCCAAGTTCGGCGATGTACCTTGCCTTCTTTCCTGCAATCCGGTAACGATGAAGCGTTTGTTGCGTCAAAGGCTGCTGTCGCCCTGCTGAGGGCACAAAACTGCGGAGAGCGACACGTGCCGGCTCGAGCTTTTGCGCCACCGGGAAATCCTCGCCTACGCGCTTCAGTCTTTTTCGAAGTTCACCCTGCGTTTTCTCGTCAAACGCTTTGAAAAACTTCTTTTTGCGTCGCGTGAACTCAGCATTCATGCCGCGGATAAGCTGCCCTTTGAATCCCAGCTCGCGCGTAATCTTCAAGTTTTTCAACGAAACCGTCTGGACCTCGAGATCGCGCACCTTGCCGACTTTTTTTCTTAGGAGGGACAACAGTTTCAATAATTTTCTGATGTTCTTGTCTGGGTCCGAGCAGAACTCTTCTAATATCGTTTCGACGCGGCGGCTAGTCGTCCTGAAATTGTGTATATTCGCCGCCGAGCCATCTTTACCAAGCTTTACTATTTGGCGGTCCAGTTTGCGGAAAGTCTGGCGGGACGTTTTCAAGTCAAAAGGCATAAGGGGCAGAGGAAGCGAATTGTCCGGATGCATGACTGTAAAACTTCAGCTTCCGGGGCGCGGCGAAGATGCATTTTACCGCGAGTTCTCATTTTAACACTGTTGTAACAACGATCTGCTACGTTCGTTTGATGGGTGACCACGCTTTTGGTGACCGCATTGCAGGAGCACCTCGATTGACTGGACCTCAACCGGTGGACGGTACAAATGCGACAGTTAACCCTGCGGTTGAAGTCGCTCCTCTGCTGCGTTCAAAAGGCAGCCAAACGGCGGACACAGTTTTTTATCTGGCGATGCTAGCTTGTGGCCTTACTGTCCTCGCGCTGGTCGGTGTCATTCTCTACCAGTTGATCACTAAATCGGATCTGTCTTGGCACAGCTTTGGATGGCGGTTCTTTTTCTCCAGCGAGTGGGACCCGGTCAACGATAAGTTCGGAGCTCTGCCATTTATCTATGGCACTATCGTTTCATCCCTGGTAGCAATGATTTTGGCGGTGCCCCTGGCGATTGGCGTTGCCGTTTTCATTACCGAAATGTCGCCCCCGTGGCTGCGTGGACCGCTCGCTTTCGTGACGGAACTGCTAGCTGCCATTCCGAGCGTGATTTACGGTTTGTGGGCAATATTTGTTCTGGTTCCGCTTCTTCGCCTGTACGTTCAGCCCTGGCTGGCACACCGTTTTGGATGGACAGGTCTCTTCGGCGGACCAATGTACGGCATAGGCATGCTCGCCGCCGGCATCATTCTCGCAGTCATGGTTGTCCCGATTATTTCGTCCATCACGCGCGAGGTTATGACTGCCGTCCCACGGCAGCAGCGAGAAGCGGTTCTCGCTCTCGGAGCAACTCGCTGGGAGATGATTCGCACCGGCGTGCTTCGCAATGCGCGCGCCGGAATTCTGGGCGGCATCATCCTTGGCTTGGGACGCGCGCTCGGCGAAACGATGGCTGTGACCATGGTCATTGGAAACCGTCCTGAGATTGCGAAGTCGCTTTTTGCGCCCGGATACACCATGGCCAGCGTCATCGCGAACGAATTCAGCGAGGCCACCGGCAACATTTACTTGAGCTCCCTGGTAGAGGTAGGACTCGCGTTGTTCATCGTGACTGTCATCGTGAACGTCCTGGCACAGCTTCTGGTTTGGACTGTGACCCGCGGCACCCCTGCGAGGGCCAATGGCTAGCTCCGCAGTGCTCTCGCAGGATTTCGTAAATGCTCCGGTTAGCCTCCGTCGCAAGGCCGTCAACTCACTCGTTACGGGAGCCGCAATCGCCGCCGTGATATTGGTGCTGCTGCCGTTATGCGCGGTCTTTGGATATCTGCTCTACAAAGGTGTCGGCTCGATTAATTGGGCATTTCTCACCAAGACGCCGCAACCTCCGGGGGAATCCGGTGGCGGAATGGCCAATGCGATGGCGGGCTCGGTGCTGATTCTCACCATCGGCAGCTTAATTGGAATCCCGCTGGGCATCGGTGCCGGCATTTATCTGGCTGAATATGGACGCGGCCGTCTGCGAGACTTTATCCGCTTCACGGCGGATGTGCTGAACGGCGTACCGTCTATCATCATTGGAATAGTCGCCTATGGTCTGGTGGTCCTGACGCAAGGACATTTCTCGGCGCTCGCCGGCGGCGTTGCGCTCGCGATCATGATGATTCCAACCATCACGCGCACCAGTGAAGAAATGCTGCTGCTGGTTCCGGTATCGGTTCGTGAAGCATCATACGCGCTCGGAGTCTCACGCTGGCGTACCACTCTCTCAATTACGCTGCGCACTGCGACGTCCGGAGTGATCACCGGAATCATGCTGGCATTTGCGCGCGTGGCCGGCGAAACTGCCCCCTTGCTGTTTACGGCATTCGGCAATCAGTTTTGGAATTGGAAGCTTTCGCAGCCTACTGCAGCCCTTCCGCTGCAAATTTACACGTATGCTATATCTCCCTATGATGACTGGCATCGCCAGGCTTGGGCCGGTGCGCTTGTTCTGATCGTGCTTATCGTGGCGGCTGTCAGCGCCGTCCGGATTGCGGTCGGTCGCGGTATGCTCAAGGGATCAAATTAATTATGGGTGTTGACGTCAAAGTCGAAAGGCTGAACGCATGGTATGGCAAGAGCCAGGCCCTTTACGACATAACCATGACTGCTCCAGGCAATCGGGCGACGGCCATCATCGGGCCTTCGGGTTGCGGCAAATCCACATTCGTGCGCTGCCTGAACCGCATGCACGAAACCCTGCCCGATGCTCATGCGGATGGCACAGTCCGCATTGGGGACATTGATGTTTACAACGGATCGGCCGTAGTGCAGATCCGGCGGCGCATTGGAATGGTGTTCCAGAAGCCCAATCCATTTCCCAGCATGTCAATCTATGACAACGTGGCGGCTGGATTGAAGCTTAATGGATTTCATAATCGCAAGCGCCTCGATGAGATTGTTGAGCGCTCATTGAAATTATCAGCGCTGTGGGACGAAGTAAAAGACACGCTTCGAAAGAAATCCGGCGCCAGCCTCTCCGGCGGACAACAGCAGCGTCTCTGCATCGCTCGCGCGCTCGCCGTCCAACCCGAAGTTCTTTTGATGGACGAGCCCTGCTCGGCGCTGGACCCGATTTCGACCGGAAAGATTGAAGAACTTATCTTTCAGCTCAAAGAAAAGTTTACTATCGTAATTGTTACCCACAATATGCAGCAGGCTTCCCGGGTGGCGGAGTTCACAGGCTTCTTTCTGATGGGGAAATTGATCGAGTTCGACAAGACAACGAAAATTTTTACCAATCCTTCAGACAAGCGGACCGAAGACTATATCACTGGCAGGTTTGGATAAAGGCAGGTTGGGATAAATGCGCACTCGTTTCCAGCAGGGCTTGGATGAACTTCGAACACGATTGCTTCGCATGGGAGGTTTGGCGGAGCAGGCAGTGGATCGTGCGTGCCAGGCTTACATTGATCGTGATCTCGCTCGCTGCCACCTGGTGCTCGAGGGAGAAACTCAGATCAACATTACCGAACGCGAGATTGACGAACTGGCTTTCGACCTTCTGGCTATGCAACAACCAATGGCGGTTGACCTTCGTTTCATCCTCGCGGTCACCAAAATCAATGCCGACCTCGAACGTGTAGGCGATCAGGCCGTGAACATCGCCGAACGCGTGATGGATCTTGTGGAATTGCCCAAGGTTGAACTGCCCTTAGACATCCCGCGCATGGCGGCGGCAGTCGCGGCCATGGTCCGCCGTTCGCTGGAATCATTCATCGAAGGTAAAGCAGAATTGGCCCAAGCTGTCCTCGAAATGGATAACGTCGTAGATCGCATGCGCGACGAAGCTTTCATTACG